>JPUR01000158.1 GCA_001321835.1 Marinosulfonomonas sp. PRT-SC04 | reverse complement strand
TAATTACTGCCAGAATTATAGCACAGAAATCTGGGCGTTGTTCAGAGGTTCCCTAAATAAAGTCGCGCCTCGCTACAATCTTATGTCACAAAAAGCTTATGTCACAAAAAAACGGGCGCAGAACCAAATCCTGCACCCGTTGCTTCAGAAAAACAAGTTACGCTTAGGCTTCGTCAAAAACCTGCGCCTTGGCGATTGTGCGGCATTTTGCCATTTCCGCGCGGATTTCATCCTCGGTGGCCTTATCACCTAGATCAGCGACAACTTTGCGCACCACATCTTCGTGGCCAGCCTCTTCCAAATCAGAGATCACAACGGTTTTGGCGTAGGCGTCAGCATCATCGCCGGATTTGCCCAGCTTCTCAGCGGCCCAGAGGCCCAGCAACTTGTGGCAGCGCGCGTTGGCTTTGAACTGCATTTCTGCATCATGGGCGTATTTGTTTTCAAAGGCGGTTTCACGGTCGTTAAATGTGGTCATCTGGTCCTCGCTTTGGATTGCATCCGTATTAAACTGTATCAGGTTAATTTCTCCTATAGATATGCCCCTCCTTGGCGCGTATCACAAGGGGGGCCGCACAGAATATCGCCTGCAGCCCCCATGCGGGATTGCAGCAACGCCACGCATGCCGTATAGGCGCGACTAAGAGGCGCGCACTGGATGCGCTTGGCCAGATCGGAGACCCAAATGGCGCGTGGCAAGTTGATTTACGAAGGCAAAGCGAAAATCCTGTATGAGGGCCCGGACCCTGATACCTTGGTGCAATACTTCAAGGATGACACCACCGCCTTTAACGCCGAGAAAAAAGAAGTGATTGATGGCAAGGGGGCGTTGAACAACCGCTTGTCAGAATACTTCATGAATGGCTTGATGCAGATTGGCATTCCGACGCATTTCATCAAACGTTTGAACATGCGCGAGCAGTTGATCCGCAAGGTCGAGATTATCCCGCTTGAGGTGATTGTACGCAACGTGGCCGCAGGATCAATCAGCAAGCGTTTGGGCATCAAAGAAGGCACCCAATTGCCGCGTCCGATTGTCGAATTTTCTTATAAGGATGACGCGCTTGGCGACCCGCTGGTGCCCGAAGAATACATCATCGCCTTTGGCTGGGCCAGTCAGACCGAGTTGGATGACATCGTTGCGCTGGCGCTGCGGGTCAATGATTTTATGTCCGGCGTTATGCTGGGTGTCGGCATTAAACTGGTGGATTTCAAGATCGAGATTGGCCGGGTTTGGGAGGGCGATTTCCAACGCCTGATTATTGCCGATGAAATCAGCCCTGATAGTTGTCGTTTGTGGGATATGGAAACCGGCGAGAAGCTGGACAAAGATGTGTTTCGCCACGATCTGGGCAATCTGGCTGACGCCTATACCGAAGTCGCGCGGCGTTTGGGAGTGTTGCCAAGCAATGCGCCAAAACCGGGCAAGCCAACGCTCGTTAGTTAAGGGATAGATGATGAAAGCACGTGTAACAGTGATGCTCAAGAACGGTGTGTTGGACCCGCAAGGCAAGGCGGTGCATCACGCGCTGGCAGCCCTTGGGTTTGACCAGGTTGAGGGCGTTCGCCAAGGTAAGGTGATCGAGCTTACCTTGAGCGAGACCGACGCCGCCAAGGCCGAAAAAACCGTGGCCGAAATGTGCGAAAAGCTGCTGGCCAACATGGTGATTGAATCCTACCAAATCGAGATCGTCTAAGCGTTTAGGGCAGCGTATCGCCAAATGCCAATCGGAAAATAAGGAGCAGGGTTATGAAAGTTGGAATCATTGTATTTCCGGGGTCCAATTGTGACCGTGATCTGGCCGTGGCCTTCAGGTCTGCAGGCGCTGATGTGACGATGATCTGGCACAAGGACACGTCCTTGCCCAAAGGTCTGGATCTGATCGGGATGCCGGGTGGTTTTTCATTTGGTGATTATCTGCGTTGTGGCGCGATTGCCGCCCAGTCGCCGATTTGTCGCGCTGTGGTCGATCATGCCAAGGCCGGCGGCTATGTATTCGGGGTTTGCAATGGCTTTCAAATTCTGACGGAAACCGGTCTTTTGCCTGGCGCTTTGCACCGCAATTCCAATTTGAAATTCATCTGTAAAACCATCCCGCTGGTGGTGGAAAACACCGACAGTGATTACACTTCCGGCTACACTAAGGGTCAGGAAATCATGATCCCGATCGCCAATCACGATGGCAATTACACCGCCGATTCCGACACGATTTCACGGTTACAAGGCGAGGGACGGGTGGCCTTCACCTATGGCTATAATCCAAACGGATCTGTCGGTGATATCGCCGGCATTCTGAGCGAAAATCGTCGGGTTCTGGGGATGATGCCACATCCGGAACGCGCCGCTGACGCCAATCATGGTGGCACCGATGGCCAAGCGCTGTTCAAATCGGCGGTCGGGGTGATTGTCGGCGCAATGCAGCCTGCCTGATAAAAATCGGATGACGAGCGCTTGAGACCGACCGAAAACCCGCCTAAACTGCCCGCTATGAGCGGCGATGAAACACCAGAAAATGCGGTCGAAACCGGCCCGCAGCAGGAAAGCAATCGGGATCACAATCCGGCCAACCTGTGGCGGATGCGGATCGCGATCATTGCGTTGATCGCCTTTGCTGTTGGGGTGGTGTGGTCGACCAATGCGATGCTGACCGAGCGTTTCACCGAAACCACCCGCAATCAGGCGCAAGTGCGCATGACGCTCTACTCCGGCACCCTGATCAGCGAATTGCAACGCGCCGCAATTGTGCCGCAACTGCTGTCGCGTGATCCGGCCCTGATTGGCGCGCTGAATTCGAATGACCACTCCCAAACCTCGCGGCGACTGATCAGCTATGTGGCTGAAATCGGGGTTTCGGGGTTGATGCTGCTTGATAGAGAGGGACGCGCGGTTGCTGCCTCGGACCGCAATAAAATCGGCTCGCAGCACCGTGGGCGACCGTATTATTTCAATGCGATCCGCGCCAATGACTCGGTGTTCACCGCCTATAAAGATGAAAATGGCGCGATCTCGTTTACCTATGCCCGCAAGATGGAATCCGCGGGCCGCAGCATCGGGGTGATTGTTGTCGAGATTGATCTGCGCCAATTCGAAAACCGCTGGGCCAGCATTTCGGACGCGGTGTTTGTGACCGACAGTCAAGGCACCATCCTGCTGGCCACCGAATCCAGCTGGCGCGGCCTCAAGGAAGAAGAGGCACTGGCGCGCCGCTCGGTGCCCTCGGCGATTGAGCAGGCGATCCGTACCACCACTGGTTGGGTGGCGCTGAGCGCTAACAATAGTTTGCTTGAGACCGGGCTGATGCGTCAAGAGGCGCGGATCCCGTTTCATGGCTGGAAAATGGCCTCCTACACCACCTATCGTTCGGTGCGCCAAAAGGTCAACGGGGTGTTGGCGCTCGAAATTATGGGCTTTGCGATTTTGATGGCGCTGACGTTTTACCTGTTGTCGCGCAAGGCCCAGGTTCGGTCGTTGTTTTTCCAAAAGGAATCGGCTGATCTCCGCCAGTTGAACCTGCGTTTGCAGCGGGAAATCGCCGAGCGTGAAAAGGTCCAAAAAGAGCTGAAAGTAGCGGAACAAACCCTCGCACAAAGCTCGAAGCTGGCCGCCTTGGGCGAGATGTCGGCCGCGGTGTCACATGAATTAAACCAGCCATTGGCGGCGATGAAAACCTACCTTGCGGGCGCCCGCCTTTTGCTGCGCCGCAAGCGCCCCGAAGAGGCGATATCATCGTTCCAGCGGATTGATGATCTGATCGAACGGATGAGCGCCATCACCAAGCAGCTGAAAAGCTATGCGCGTAAGGGCGGCGATGTGTTTGCGCCTGTGGACATGCGCGATGCGGTCAATTCGGCGCTGTCGATGATGGAGCCACAACTGAAGCTGCGCCATGTTGAAATCACCAAAACCCTACCCCGAGAAGCGGTGCTGGTGATGGGGGACCGGGTGCGGATTGAACAGGTGATTATCAACCTGTTCAGGAATGCTTTGGATGCCACCAAAACCGTGTCTGATCCACATATCGAAGTGCTGCTCGACGCCGGTGAAACCGCCACTTTTACGGTGCGCGACAATGGCGCTGGTGTTGAGGATTTGGACCGTCTGTTTGAGCCATTTTACACCACCAAACAGCCCGGTGACGGGGTTGGTTTGGGACTTGCCATTTCCTCGGGGATCGTCAACGATTTGGGTGGTAGGCTGACCGCAAGGAACGCGGCGTTCGGGGGGGCTGTATTTGAGATGAAGCTCCCCATATTGAATGAATAAACCAAAGCAGCCCAATGAGGCCGCCCAGTGAGGCAACATAATATGGCACAGGCAATGAAAATCGCGATTGTGGATGACGAGCGGGATATGCGCCAATCGATCAGCCAGTGGTTGGCTCTTTCCGGCTTTGACACTGAAACCTTTGCCTCGGCTGAGGATGCGTTGAAACGCTTGGGCAGTGATTACCCCGGGGTGGTGATCAGCGACATCAAAATGCCTGGCATGGACGGGATGCAGTTTCTTAAACGGCTGATGAGCCTTGATTCGGCCCTACCAGTGATCATGATCACCGGCCACGGCGATGTGCCAATGGCGGTTGAGGCGATGCGGGTCGGGGCCTATGATTTTCTAGAAAAGCCATTTAACCCTGATAAAATGACCGAGCTTGTTAAAAAGGCCACCCAAAGCCGGCGCTTAACATTGGACAATCGGGCGCTGCGCCGCGAGCTGGGTGATGGCACTGCGGTGATGAAAAAACTGATCGGCGCCTCGCCGGTGATGGAGCGGCTTCGCGAGGATATCCTTGATCTGGGGCAGGCCGATGGGCATGTGCTGATTGATGGTGAAACCGGAACTGGCAAAACCTTGGTGGCACATGCGCTGCATGCGGTTGGCACGCGGGCCGGTAAGAAGTTCTCGTTGATTTCCTGTGCGGCTTTTGAAGAAGCTGATCTTGGCCGGCGCCTGTTTGGCCCGATGCTGGATGATGGCCCGCAGCCTTTGGTCGAGGCGGCCCGTGGTGGCACGCTGGTTCTGGAGGATATTGATGCGCTTAGCGACAGTTTGCAGGCGCGTTTGCTGACCTATATTAATGAGCAGGGCGCACCGGCCGAAACCCGCATCGTGGCGATCAGCAATTTGCAGGCCGAGGAAAAAACCGTCGAGGATGTGCTGCGGCCGGATCTATATTACCGTTTGGCGGCGATGAAAATCACTCTGCCACCGCTGCGCCAGCGCGGCGAGGATATTCTGAGCCTGTTTGCCCGCCTGTCCGAACAATTCGCCGAGGAATATGGCTGCACCGCACCGGAAGTGTCGGCCCAAGAAGCCGCGCAACTGTTGCAAGCGCCGTGGCCGGGCAATATTCGCCAGCTGATCAATGTGGCGGAGCGTGCTGTGCTGCAAAATCGTCGTGGATCGGGGACGATTGCCAGCCTTTTGATGGCCGATGACGAGGAAAGCCAACCGGTGATGACCACCGAGGGCAAGCCGCTGAAAGAATATGTCGAAGCCTTCGAGCGGATGTTGATCGACAACACCATGCGCCGCCATAAAGGCAGTATCGTAAACGTTATGGATGAGTTGCGCCTGCCACGACGCACGTTAAACGAGAAGATGGCCAAGTACGGCTTGGCGCGTTCAGATTACCTTTAAGGGGTGGAATGCGGGCTGATAATATCCCGCTGCGGGTGCAATTTATCTTTGCCTGCGGCGCGGATATTTATGAAAAGAAGAACAGAATAGGCCGTATTCGGCATTTTCCCATTGTAATTAGCCCCCCATCGCCCTTATGTTCAATCTTAAGGCAACCTGCGCGACAGCAGCAGAGTTGCTGATATAAAGTTTCGCTGTTCCCGAGGCCCTGCAGAAAAACAACTGCTTCCGAATGAACAGACCGATTGGGTCGAAAGACCGGAGATTTGCCCGAATACCTTTACCGGCGGGGCTTAATTTAGGGGCGCAGTTTTGGCGCTCGGAGAATAGAAACGCGATGCGACGCGAAAAAATATCAGAAACTGCAACAGGGGCCAATTTGGCCGGCCTGCGCATGTCTGACGTGTCCATTTTCGCCCTTACAAGTCACCCCCTGCAATCAAGTGCCCCTCCGGGGGCGCCTATATTATTGCCGCGGTGCAAAGAGAAAACATGGCTAAAAAGATGCTTATCGACGCGACCCACGCAGAGGAAACTCGCGTTGTGGTCGTTGATGGAACCAAAGTTGAGGAATTTGACTTTGAATCCGAAAATAAACGCCAGCTTGCTGGCAATATATATCTAGCAAAAGTTACACGGGTCGAGCCGGCGCTGCAGGCGGCGTTCATTGATTACGGCGGAAACCGGCATGGTTTCTTGGCGTTTTCGGAAATCCACCCTGACTATTACCAAATTCCAGTCGCCGACCGCGAGGCGCTGATGGAAGAAGAACGCGCCTATGCCGAGGCGATGGCCAAGGAAGACGACAAGCCAAAGCGCCGCCGTTCGCGCCGTTCACGCCCCAAAGCCGAGGATGTTAAATCCGAGGATGCGGTCGAGACCAAAGCTGTGGATGCCGATAGTGTTTCTGGCATGGATATTGTTGATCTTGACGGTGATAGCGATGAAGGTTCCTCGCCAATGGTTCTGGTTGGCAAAACACCAGTCGAGACCCCCGAGGCAGGTGCCGATTCGCCAAAAGATGATGCGCCAAATGCCCCGACAGATGAGGCTGAAGCCGAGACTGTTGTCGATGATATGGCTGATGCGGATGCTGGAGATGACGCGCTTGAAGATGCCGTTTCTGAAGATGATGGCGATGATAGCCCGCTGGACGCCTCTGAAAAGGATGACCAGATAGAATCGGTTGCCGATGATGACGCGCCCGAAGACATTCGCCCCCCCCGCAAACCTCGCCCGCGCCGCTATAAAATTCAGGAAGTGGTGAAAGTTCGCCAAATCCTTTTGGTGCAGGTTGTCAAAGAAGAGCGCGGCAACAAAGGCGCTGCTCTGACCACATATCTGTCGCTGGCCGGTCGCTATTGCGTCTTGATGCCAAACACTGCGCGCGGTGGTGGGATCTCGCGTAAAATCACCAATGTGGTGGATCGCAAGAAACTAAAAGCCATCGCCAACGAAATTGATGTGCCGCAAGGCGCAGGCCTGATCGTGCGCACGGCAGGCGCCAAGCGCACCAAGACCGAAATCAAGCGTGATTATGAATATCTGCAACGTCTGTGGGAGCAAATCCGCTCGCTGACACTGGCCTCTAATGCGCCTGCAAAAATCTATGAAGAAGGCGATTTGATCAAACGCTCGATCCGCGATCTCTATAACAGCGACATCGACGAAGTGTTGATCGAGGGCGAGGCGGGCTACCGCGTGGCCAAGGACTTCATGAAAATGATCATGCCGTCGCACGCCAAAAACGTGAAGCATTACACCGACACCATGCCGCTGTTTGCCCGTTTTCAGGTCGAAGGCTACCTGGCCGGAATGTTCAACCCGACCGTGCAGCTGAAATCTGGTGGCTATATTGTTATTGGCATCACCGAGGCACTGGTGGCGATCGATGTAAACTCTGGTCGCTCGACCAAAGAGGGCAGCATCGAGGACACCGCGCTGAAAACCAATTTGGAAGCCTCTGATGAGGTGGCCCGCCAATTGCGTCTGCGTGATTTGGCCGGTCTGATTGTGATTGATTACATCGACATGGACGAGCGCCGCAACAATATCGCGGTTGAGAAACGCCTGAAGGACCGGTTGAAAGACGACCGTGCCCGCATTCAGGTTGGTCGGATTTCCGGCTTTGGTTTGATGGAAATGTCGCGCCAACGCCTGCGCCCCGGCATGATCGAGGCCACCACCCAGCCTTGCTCGCATTGTCATGGCACCGGCCTGATCCGCTCGGATGAAAACCTGGCCCTGTCGATCCTGCGTCAGTTGGAAGAAGAGGGCACTCGCAAGCGCTCTCGCGAGGTGCTGTTGAAGGCGCCGGTTGGCATCACCAACTATCTGATGAACAACAAGCGCGAGCATATTGCCCAGATCGAAGCCCGCTATGGCATGTCGGTGCGCATCGAGGCCGATCCGTTCCTGATCAGCCCTGATTTCTCGATCGAGAAGTTTAAAACCGCCAGTCGTGTGGTGAAGCCGGCCGCCGCTGTGGTGTCGGTGGATGCTTCGATTATGGATGGGATTGATGAGGCCGTGGCCGAGCAGGAGCAGGAGAACGAGAGCCAGAATGCTTCGGATAATGTGCCTGCGACCACCGAGTCTGAGGCCCAGCCTCAACCAGAGACTGGCGATGAGCAGCAGCCCAAAAAACGCCGTCGTCGTCGTCGTCGTCGTCGTCGCGGCCGTGGTGGTGACAATGGTGGTGAAGACCAGCAACAAAATGGCGAAGACGCCAAGGATGCGTCTGAGCAGACTGACTCTGAAGAGGGTGTGAAACCTGAGATCGAAGCGATGCCTGCTGAAGAAAAAACCGCTGAGAAACCGACTGCGGAAAATGCAGTTGAGACTAAAACCTCTGATGAAACAGCTGAGGCGAAACCCAAACGCGCACCACGCAAACGGGCACCACGTAAATCTGCGAAAAAGGTTGATGCGGATGCTGTTGAGGCTGAAACGTCGGATGCCGTAGCGCAAGAGACCAAAGACGACACGGTTGAGGCGCCGAAGAAAAAGGTTGTGCGGCGTCGCAAAACACCGGCTAAAACCACCAAGGCAATGACTGAAGCGGCAAAATCCCAAACGGCCGAGACATCTGAGACCGCCGAAGAAAAGCCAGCGCCTAAAAAACGCACACGCCGCAAGCCTGCTGCCAAATCTGAGGTCAAGGTTGAGGCCAAGGTGGAAAAACCAGCAGCACCAGTGACTGAGGTTGCCACACCAGCTCCAGTGGCGTCAGAGCCGGTTGAAGAGCCAAAACCGGTTCCTAAACCTGAGCCAAAACCCGATACCAAATCGGAGGCGCCTAAGAAAAAAGGCTGGTGGTCACTCCGCCGTTAAGGTTGGATGTTAAATCAATACATTAAATGTCGGCGCGCGAAGGTGCGCCGACATTTTGCGTTTCCGCCAGGATGATGGGGGGGGGCAGCACGGATTTAACAACACTTGATTATATCGGCATTGCGGCGCGGCGGCGCGGCTTTTCCAAACATCAGTCGGTGGCCTGTGTTTGATCTTTGGCTAGGCTTTGCGCACCAGATAGGCGCGGCCGTGCTTCAGATCGGTATCGCTCAACAACTGATGGCCTTGCTCGTTGCAAAAATGCGCCACATCAATGATCGCGGCCGGATCATCGGCCAGCAAGCGCACCACAGCCCCCGAAACATGCCCCTGCAAGCGTTTGCGAAGACGCAGCACCGGCAGCGGGCACAACAATCCTAGAGCGTCAATTTCTTCAGCAATATCCATGCTGTTGAATAGGCCGCGATTTCACACAAGTCCACGCGAATGTGACATTGCGACAGGTGACCTTTACGATGCAGTGGCGTAGACAGAACGAAACGAGTCTAGAGGCAGAATTATGTTTGGCATTGAAATCATCGACGCGAGCCTGTTGCCCGCTATGTTTGTCGCGCTGTTGGCGGGATTGTTTTCGTTTTTATCACCTTGCGTGTTGCCGATTGTGCCGCCCTATCTGGCCTATATGGGCGGCATGACGATGAACGAAATGACCGATGATGCCGGCAAACGTGGTGGTGCGATTGTGCCGGCTTTGTTCTTTGTGATGGGCCTGTCGACGATCTTTTTGCTACTGGGGTTCACGGCCTCATTGTTCGGCACAATTTTTCTGCAATACCAAGACATTTTTGCCAAAGTCTCAGGTGGTGTGATTATCCTGTTCGGGCTGCATTTCCTTGGTATCTTTCGCATTGGGTTTCTGGATCGCGATGCGCGGCTGGATGCAGGTGATCGGGGCGGTTCGGCCTTTGGTGCCTATATTTTGGGGCTGGCATTTGCCTTTGGCTGGACCCCGTGCATTGGCCCGCAATTGGGCGCGATCCTGTCAATGGCAGCGTCTGAAGCATCTGTTGTGCGCGGCACCGCTTTGCTGGCGGTTTACGCGTTTGGCCTGGGCATTCCTTTCCTGCTTGCAGCCATTTTCATCCAGCGGGCTGTTGGCATCATGAACCGTTTGAAGCGCCATATGGGTTTGATCGAAAAATCAATGGGCGTGCTGCTGGTCATCGTCGGGATCGCGCTTTTGACCGGCGCCTTCAGCGCATTTTCCTTCTGGTTGCTCGAAGTATTTCCAGTGCTTGGCGCAATCGGCTAACGGGTCCTAGTTTTGTCAAATTCTTTCGTTAAACTGCACATGTTACGTAACGAGGTCGATGATGCAGCTTGATGAACACACAGTTTCCAAACGTCGGGTATTTTACATTCCCGGTTATGATCCGATTCATCCGCGTCGGTACCGCGAGCTGTACCGCAAAGAGGGCGCAGATCAGGCTGATATTTCCGGATACAAGATTGAGTTGACGCCAAAGCAAGGCCCAAAATCTCGCGGCGGGCGCTATGGTTGGCATGTTGAGGGGATGATTGATGGTGCCCGTACCGAGGCCGATTTTGAGGTTTTGGTCTGGTCCGATATTGTCAAAACATCAATGGATTTGAACATTCCGCAAACCTATCTGGTGCTGGCCCGCACGGCGTGGATTTATATCGCCTCGGGGGCTTTGCGCCGCTTGATGTGGCTGCGAAAGGGGCCGGTGATCGCTGCGCTTTACCCGATTGGCATGTTGCTGTTGCAGTTGCTTTTGGCGGTGCTGGTCGCGTGGTTCGTCGGGGCAAATGTTGCCAAAGGCATCAATCTATTGGTCGATTGGCCTATCGTGGCGCGGCTGTTTGGATGGGCCTTGGCATTACCGCTGATTGCGGTCATTCTGCGATGGTTTCGCAAGATTGATAACAAGCTGTTCGCCTATTATCTGATGCATGATTACGCCTACGAGGCCCGTTCCAAGGGGGAAAACCCGCCAGAGCTTGAAACGCGGATGGCCGAGTTCGGCGCGGAAATTTCCGAGGCTTTAAGCAGTGATGTCGACGAGGTTCTGGTGGTCGGTCATTCCTCGGGTGCGCATATCGGCGTGTCGGTTTTGGCCGATTTAATCCGTGCAGGTGCCGTGGATGAAGACGGCCCGGAATTGGCGTTTTTAACGCTGGGGCAGGTGGTGCCGATGGTGTCGTTCCTGCCACGGGCCTACCGGTTGCGGGCCGATTTACAGTACCTGTCGATGCGAGACGAGCTGACATGGATTGATGTCACCGCCCCCGGCGATGGCTGCGCGTTTGCGCTGTGTGATCCGGTGGCTGTCTCAGGGGTGGCGCTGGAAAATAAACGCTGGCCGCTGGTGGTCTCGGCGGCGTTTTCCCAAACGTTATCACCCAAACGCTGGGCCGAATTGCGTTGGAAATTTTTCCGGCTGCACTTTCAATATATGTGTGCCTTTGATCTGCCCGGCGATTATGATTATTTCCAAATCACCGCAGGGGCGCAAACCCTGCAAGCCCGTTATAAAGATCGGCAACCGTCAAAATCACGCATTGATGTTGCCGCGTCGGCCTACACATCGGTTGCCCCATGACCTTACCGCCAAAACCCAAATCTCGCCCCCGAAACGTATCGCTTTGGCAGCACGCCAAACTGTTTCGTAAGGATATTCTGTCGGCCCAACCCGAGCATCTGTATGGCGCGTGGATGGCCGAATTCCGCACCCCGTTTTTCAGATCTTATATGGTGAATGAGCCTGCGCTGGTAAAGCGGGTGCTGGCCGAAAGCCTGACTACATTTCCGAAATCGAGCCGTATTCGCGGTGGGCTGTCCTCTTTGCTGGGCAATTCGTTGTTTTTGTCCAGTGGCGAGGATTGGAAGCACCAGCGCCGCATTATTGACCCGGCATTTGAGGGCGGACGTTTGCGTGAAGTGTTCCCTAAAATGTGGGATTCAGCGGTTGATGCGGTTGATCGTTTGAAAAAACAGGCTGATGGCGCTCCCGTTGAGATCGAGAGCGTGACCTCGCATGTGGCGGCGGATGTGATTTTTCGCACTTTGTTTTCATTGCCGATCACGGATGCAACCGCTGCCGGTGTGTTTAACGAGTTCAAAGATTACCAGCGCTCGATGCCGTTGGTTAATATGTCGGCGCTGTTTCCCCGCGCCAAATGGTTGCCGCAGTTTAACACCAAACGCAGCCAAAAAGCCGCCAAAGTTATTCGTGGTTTGATCCGAAAATTGACATCGGATCGGCGCGCAGAGATTGAGGCGGGCACAGCACCTGATGATTTGGCCACCAAAATCATGACCACGCCGGACCCTGAAACCGGCCAGTGTTTTGACACCGAAGAAATGGTCGATCAGGTGGCGATTTTCTTCTTGGCGGGCCATGAAACCAGCGCCTCGGCCTTGGCGTGGTCGCTTTATATGTTGGCGCTGTATCCCGAGTGGCAGGACAAATTGGCAGCTGAGGCATTGAAGGTGATCGATCCTGAAAAACCGTACTTTTCGGCGGTCAGCAAGCTGCGGATTTCGCGCGATGTGTTTCGGGAAACCATGCGCCTGTACCCGCCGGTACCAGCCACCGTGCGCGAGGCCGCATGCCCTGTGCGGTTTCGTGATCGTGACATCAAAAAAGGCTCGCAAATCGTGCTGTCGGCGTGGCATTTGCATAGGCACACCAAAATCTGGGATCGCCCAGATGAGTTTGACCCGACCCGTTTTCACACCCCCGAGGGTAAGCAGTGCATGCGCGATGCCTATATTCCGTTTTCGGCGGGACCACGGGTTTGCCCCGGTTCGGGATTTGCTATGCTTGAGGGGCCGTTGATTTTGTCGATGTTGGTGCGCAGCTTTCGGTTTGAGCTGGTGAAAGATCGACCTGCGGTGCCGATTGCGCATCTGACACTGCGTTCAAAGGACGGGATTTGGTTGAAGGTCACTGCGCGCGACTAGGTGGGGCACGATTTTTTCTAAAAATCTGCGCAGTAATCTTATCAGTAATCTTACAAAGATTTCTCTTGGCGATAGTGCTGTAAAACATAAATTCTGATGGCCGAGGCAAGCCCCGCATCCATGCCACGATCTGCATCAATTTGGGCTGCCAACACGTTTATTGGCAGCCCTTTTTCGTTGGAAATCTCCCGAAAAGCATCCCAGAACTCATTCTCAAGCGACACGCTGGTGCGATGCCCCTTTAAGGTCAGGGAATGCTTTTTCGGGCGTGCATTCATTCCTCACCCATTTCATGCCCGTCCATCTCGTGTTGATCCAGCATTTTTCGCGCCATATCGCTCTGCGCGGCTTCGGCAATTCGTGAGGCTTTGGTGCGGCCAAATTTGACGGCATTGGCGTCAGCTTGCGCCTTGGCATCCTCCCGCGCCAGAGTTTTTCGGGCGCGGTTCAGGTTTACAATATCAGCCATCAGTCTTTGGGCCCAATCATCTGTTCTGGGCGCACAACACGCTCAAAGGTTTCAGCGTCAACAAAGCCCAGTGCAATCGCTTCTTCTTTCAAAGTTGTGCCATTCTTATGCGCGGTTTTGGCAACTTTGGTGGCGTTATCATAGCCGATTTCTGGCGCAAGGGCTGTCACCAACATCAGGCTTTCGCGCATCAGTTGATCAATCCGGCCCTTATCAGCCTCGATGCCGACCACACAGTTTTTGGTGAAGGTCGCTGCGGCGTCGCCCAAAAGCTGCATAGATTGCAACACGTTATACGCCATCATTGGTTTGTAAACATTCAGCTCAAAATGCCCTTGCGAGCCAGCGAAACCGACAGCGGCATCGTTGCCCATCACATGAATACAGACTTGGGTGATCGCTTCGACTTGGGTGGGATTGACTTTGCCTGGCATGATTGAGGAGCCCGGCTCGTTTTCTGGCAGCATCAATTCGCCCAGTCCACAGCGCGGTCCAGAGCCCAGCATCCGAATGTCATTGGCGATTTTATACAAGGATGCGGCCACGGTTTTCAGGCTGCCTGAAATTTCAACCATCGCGTCATGCGCCGCCAGTGCCTCGAATTTATTCGGGGCTGTGACAAACGGCAGGCCGGTGATTTTTGCCATGTTGGCGGCGACCATTTCGGCCCAGCCATGCGTGGTGTTCATGCCGGTGCCAACCGCCGTGCCGCCTTGGGCCAGCTCGTAAATTGCCTCGAGTGAGGTCTTGATGCGTTTGATGCCCATCGCCACCTGATGGCTGTAACCCGAGAATTCCTGCGCCAGTGTCAGCGGGGTCGCGTCCATGGTGTGGGTGCGGCCGATTTTGATGATGCCGTCGAATTCTTTGACCTTGGTTTGCAAGGCGCTATGCAGGGCTTTAAGACCCGGTAACAGCACGTCGCGCGCCATGGTGGCGGTGGCGATGTGCATCGCGGTCGGGAAGGTGTCGTTGCTGGATTGGCCCATATTCAGGTGGTCATTCGGGTGCACTGGATCTTTGGATCCAATGACGCCGCCCAGCATTTCGATGGCGCGGTTGGCGATCACCTCGTTGGCGTTCATGTTGGATTGGGTGCCTGATCCTGTCTGCCAAACCACCAGTGGGAAGTTGTCATCCAGCGTGCCGTCAACCACGTCGCCTGCGGCCTTTATGATGGCGTTGCCCTTAACACTGTCGAGTTTGCCCAGCGTCATATTGGCCTGCGCACAAGCCATTTTGATCACCCCAAGTGCGCGTACAATCGCCACGGGCTGCTTTTCCCAACCAATCGGGAAATTCATCAAGGAACGTTGCGTTTGCGCGCCCCAATATTTGTCACTGGGAACCTCAAGCGGCCCAAAGCTGTCAGTTTCGGTACGAGTGTTTTGGGTGGCAGACATCGGGCAACTCCTAAATTTTCTAATGCCACTTTCATAGCGCAATCGCCCTGCGGATCAAAGCAGGTTTCGATAAATTTAGCGGCGTATTAGGTGGATCTATTTTGGGGGTTATTTGCGGAAACTGTCGAGGCTGACGATCTCGGCATCTTTGGGTTTTTCCTCGACAGCCTCTATCATCGGCGCCTCGGGAACCTCTTGCTCATCGGTGGTTTTGGGGCCGCGGTCCTGATGACTGGCGCTGGTGTCCAGCGGGATCACTTCGGCGTCATGGCCCTCATCGTCGTCTTCATTGTTGTCAAAACGCAGGCCAAATTCAACGGAGGGGTCCACAAATGTGACAATCGATTCATAGGGAATATACAGCGGCTCTGGATTGTCGCCAAAATTCAAGGTGATGGCAAAGCCCACATCGGTGACCTCAAGATTGTCAAACCAGTGTTGGATCACGACGGTCATCTCGCCGGGGTACCTATCAGACAGCCAGTCGGCGATTTCAACATCGGGGTGCATGGTGTTGAAGGTGATGAAAAAGTGGTGCTGACCGGGCAGGCCATCAGCGGCAATCCCATCCAGCACATTTTTAATCAACGAACGCATCGCGCGATGCATCAGGTTTCCATAATCAATGGTATCAGACATGCGTGCGGCCCCTTTGGAAAATCATTGGCTCAACATACCCAACTTCGCCATGGAAGGTAAAGGGCGCAGGTTCATATTTGCGCCAAAAGCACGCCACCGATTGCCACCAGAAACAGCACTTTGAGTAAATCCATATGCCATCGCAGGATCATTGCGCCCGATAACAGCGCCAAAACCACGACGCGCCAATCCAGCGTGGCGAAATCTGGGGTAAATAGGGTGATGGGGCCATGTTTTACAGGGCTGACGCGGCCGAAAAACACATGCAGTGCGAACCAGAGGGACAGGTTTAGGATGACGCCAACCACGGCAGCGGTGATCGCCAATAAGGCGCCGCGAAGGCGAGGGCGGCTGGCGATCCACTCGATGTAGGGCGCGCCGGTGAAGATCCATAAATAGCACGGAACGAACGTCACCCACAGCGCCAATAGGGCTGCTGCGATGCCCATGCCAAGGCCATGTTCACCGAAGCCAGCCATGAAGGCGACGAACTCGGTGACCAGTATCAATGGCCCCGGTGTGGTCTCGGCCAAGCCCAAACCATCCATCATTTGCGGGGTGGTCAGCCAGCCGTGATCCGACACCGCCGCTTGGGTCATATAGGCCAGCACCGCGTAGGCACCGCCAAAGGTGACGACGGCCAGTTTGGCGAAAAATACGCCTATCTGGGTTAGGAATGTCGCGCCAATGGCCCAAAGCACCGCGACGGGGGCCCACCAGATCACCATCCAGATTGCGATGGTGCGCAGTGGGTTTGCGCCTTTTGGATGTGGTGGTGGAATGCCGTCGCTGCGCGGTTGGGTTATCAGGCCGTAAAGGCCCGCCATCAGGATGATCAGCGGGAATGGCAGGGTTAAAAAGAAGATGCCAACGAAGGAAAGCGCCGCGATAATCCAGTGCGCCCAGCCTTTGAGCGCCTTGCGCGCCACACGCAGAAGGGCCTCGATGACGATCACCACAACGGCGGCTTTGATGCCCATGAACATCGCCTCGACCCACGGGATTTTGCCATACAGCGCATAGCCGATCGACAGCGCCAGCACCACCAGCGCACCGGGCACCACGAACAGCAGGCCGGCGATCAAACCGCCCTTAACCCCGTGCAATCGCCAGCCCGCGTAGGTGGCGATTTGGGTGGCTTCGGGGCCGGGCAACAGCATGCAGAACGACAGCGCGTTTAAAAATTGCTGCTCGGTCATCCATGGGCGTTCTTCAACCAATTCACGGTGCATCACCGCGATTTGTGCAGCGGGGCCACCGAAGGACAATAGACCAATGCGGGCGAAAACCCGAGTGGCTTCGCGCAATGTAGGTTGGATAAATTCAGGGTCACTCATATTTCGTACCGGCTATTTTTGCTCTGGGCTGGGTGTTGGCGGTTTCATTTAAAGAAGCCATTAGGCTTGGGCCTAGTCATCAAGCGCCTGATAGGTGGCGGTCATGAAGTCTTCGCCAATCGGGATTTTACTGCCCAGATATTGGGTCATCACCACGCCAATCAAATCTTCCTCGGGATCAATCCAGAAAAACGTGCTGGCGGCACCGGCCCAACCGCATTCACCGACGCTGCTGGGCAACATTGCACCACCCAGATTGGCCATCACCCGACCGGCCAAGCCCCAGCCATAACCGGCCATCACGAAGGGGCCGATCATCATTGGTTTTTGGGATTCTGGTATGCGGTCGGTCCACATCATTTGCACCGATTTTCGCGACAACAAGCGGGTGTTGTCAGGGCCAAAGCCGTTGGCCAGAAAACTGGCGATTTTGCTGTAATCTGCAAGGGTCGAGAACAGCCCCAAGCCACCGCGTGCGAACTTTGGATCGTCGCAAGGGTATTCAAAGCGGGTGCTGGCTGGGAGCAGGCTTTGCGGGGCGAGGTCGTACTGCATGATCTCGTCGATGTTGGATTTGCCAAACATCGGCAGCAGCCGGTGGCGTTGTGCTTCAGGCACCATAAATCCGGTGTCTTTTAGACCCAGCGGCGCGATGATGTAGTCATTCAAAATGTCTGACAGCGGCTTTTGCAAAACCACTTCAAGCACCCGCCCCAACACATCGGTCGCCACCGAATAATGCCATTTGCTGCCGGGCTGAAACGCCAAAGGCTGGCGGGCGATGCTGTTGGTGAATTCCTCAAGCGACACGGTCGCATCGCGCAGGTTTTCGCTGCGGTATAGTGCTGCGACCGGACAATCGGGCAAAAACCCGTAGGAAAATCCGGCGCGGTGAGTCAGCAAGTGTTCAATGGTGATCAATTCGGCGGGAATTAGGCTGCCATCGGCCTGCAAAACCTGCATCGCGGCAAACTGCGGCAGGTGTGCTGCCAGCGGGTCAAACAGCCGGAGCTTTCCCTGTTCCAGCAGCATCATAGCAATGGCTGAGACCACCGGTTTGGTCATCGAATAAATCCGGTAGATCGGCGCATCCGGCATCGCTGTATCGGCATCAGCCATGCCATAAGCGCCCTTGGCCCATTCGCGACCACCGCGCTGGATGTTCCACTCGATCCCGCTAAGGGCGCCACTGTCAACGTGGCGTTTGGCGACGTTATGAATGCGTGAAAATCTGCTGCTGACCATTTTATTTCCCAGTTGTTTGGCCGCAGTATTGCCGATCAGATTGGCGCTGTGAAGGGGCATTTCGATGCCAGACAGGTAAACAAAACTAAGGGGGTAAGGTGCAGGTTTCTGTTGCCAGGTACCTGCGGACCCCGCCTTAGGCTGCTAAGCGTAAGGACTTAAGGTTTCAATAGATCGAACCGCTTACGCAGCCAGAGCCATTGGAGCTTTGTTGTCATTTGCAACTAGCTATAATGTACCGATATCGGTGGTAACTCACCGAGATAAAGCTAACATCTTTAGACGTTCGTCGATCCTGTTTCGACCCCATGATCCCCAAATGAAGGAGGTTTGGTGGAGTCGCCGGGTACCGCCCCCGGGTCCGATCCGTGTATTACATGCGCGTTTATATCCATAGTCCCCGAAAGGACATGTCCCGAAGGACAATGTATATATAGGGTGGCAATGGCGGCTTGAAAAGGGGGTATTAGAAATTAGAGGCATCAATTCGGTAATGGCCGGTGATATCATATTCAAACAGGACGTCATTCACGCGGGTGCCCCAGCCGATGTTGTGCACAATCAGCGGGCGGCTGGCGTCAGCATTCATTTGATCCGAGACAATGCCGATATGCGGTAAATTGCCGGGCAACATCCAGCTGACCAGATCACCGGGTTGATAGTCGGCGGCGTTATCGGTGATGGGCTGTGCTGCACCACGGCGCTTGAAATAGGTTTGCAGGTTGGGCACGCGGCGGTGATCAATGTTGCTGTCGGTGCGGCTGAGGCCCCAGATTTTAGGATAGGCGCTGAAGTTGGCCTTCATATCGCGGTTGACCAAGGATTGCAGGTCCAGCCCATGCGAATCTCGCAGGGCGCGGATCACCACATCAGTGCAAACGCCCATGATGCGCGCAATATCACCGTTGGGGAAATCCAGTTTTTGATAGCTGCCGTTATAGATTAGCGTCACCCCGACTTGGCGTGGGCGCTGCTGATCAGGGCCTTGGACCATGAGCTGGCGGGGCGCGATATAACGGTGGTTTCCTGCCCGATTGCGGTTTGTGAAAACGGCAAAGTGGTCAGGGCGAACAGGGCGATGAAAAGCTTTGGGAATATTGTCATGGCGTTGATATAGAGCGTGAATTTGGCGAAGGGAAATGCACCGAGCGGAAACTTGCCAAACGGGTGCGGCCTGAAATTTTTGCAAGATTTCACTTTGTTTTCTTACAAAAAACGGGCCATTACTCAAAGCGTTTTATCGGCTCTTGATTACAGAACACGACAATCTGCCCAGCATTTTCAACGGCTCGAAATCCGCGCCTTCGCAGCTCTTTGCGAAACGCCTCCATTCCGACATAGCGTTCAATGTCGCGGATTTTACGCCGGATCACTTCACCGCGTTGAACGGACTTTGAGGCGAAGACTTCGCGCAGCCAGATCTCTGGCGAAAGCGGGGAGGGGTGATGTTGCATGACCGCAGTTTGACCACTTATGGTTAATCCGTCGTTAATCGCGCTTTTCTGGCCGCCACATCTCGGGTCTCGATCGCATCGGCGATTTTGGTGTGCAGCGCGACGATTTGTTGGCGGGTGGTTTCCAAATCAGGTTTCATAAGAAATCATTCGTCAGACAATTACAGCTGTGGCAAGAGTGTTGGGATATGTATGACAATTGACGCGCCGCTTGCGAGCCGCCAACCAAAGGACCCTGAGATGACATTTAACGCATTGATCCTAGACAAAAACGAGGCTGGCGAAACCAGCATTGGCATTCAGCAAATCAACGACAGCCAATTGCCCGAGGGCGATGTGACCGTGGCGGTGGAATATTCCACGATCAATTATAAAGACGGCATGTTCATCGCGCCAAACGGCGGGCGGGCGACGGTTTATCCGCTGGTGCCGGGCATTGATTTCGCGGGCACAGTCGAGAGCAGCTCTGATGATCGTTATAAGCTCGGCGACAAGGTTTTGCTGACCGGCTGGCGGGTTGGCGAGACCCATTGGGGCGGTTATGCGCAAAAGGCCCGCGTCAAGGCTGACTGGCTGGTGCCGATGCCAAAGGGGCTGGATACGCGGCTGGCGATGGCGGTTGGCACCGCTGGTTTCACCGCGATGTTGGCGGTGATGGCGCTTGAGGATCACGGGTTGAAACCGGCGGATGGTCCGGTGTTGGTGACGGGGGCTGCGGGCGGCGTTGGCTCGGTTGCGACAGCGATTTTGGCCAATCTGGGTTATGAGGTGGCGGCGGTGACGGGGCGGCCTGAAGCGGCGGAATATTTGAAATCACTGGGGGCGACGACCATTGTGGCCCGTGAAGATTTGAATGAAGTTGTTAAGCGGCCGCTGGAAAAAGAGATCTGGGCGGGTTGTGTTGAGGCGGTTGGCGGCGAGATGTTGGCGCGGATTTTGGGCCAGATGAAATACGGGGCATCGGTGGCCACTATTGGTCTTGCGGGCGGGGCCAAATTGCCCACCAACGTGATGCCGTTCATTCTGCGCGGCGTTAATCTGCTGGGCATCGAGAGCGTGATGCAGCCTTATGAAAACCGTTTGCGGGCTTGGGAGCGGATTGGCCGTGATCTGCCGATGGACAAGCTGGAAGCGATGATCCAGACGGCGGGTTTGGCCGATTTACCGCAGTTGGGGGCGGATATTTTGGCTGGTAAGGTTAAGGGGCGCATGGTGATTGATGTGAACGCTTAGGGGCGATGTGTGGGGGCCTCGAATGAAATGTCATTTGGGGGAAGGGGCTGAGTTGAAGGTGCTTTGACTAGGCGAGTTCTGCGGACAAAGAGAACCCCAACAATCAAGCGCCGCGCATGGACCTCGGGGTGGGTGCGAAGCGCCCTCCCCATGGGGGAGGTCCGGGCGCTGCCTTTGCTAAGGAACCTCTGAACAACGCCCAGATTTCTGTGCTATAATTCTGGCAGGAATTACAGAGGATTTGGCCTTGAACCGGTCTGAAAACTTCCGTCTCTTCGTCATTTCTGTATTCCTTTGTCGTGTTGGAATACACCTTAACAGACTGTAACAGACTGTCCGATTTTGCAAGACCACTTCAGATTTGAAACGTGCAAAAATTGTGGCCGTGTTGAATGCTGGTGATCGGGAAGGGGCATGGGAAACCATGGCCGCTAAGAATGCCGCTAATAGCTGGGTGGATGAGTTCTGGACGTTGATCTTGTCTATACCGCTGGAAATGGCATTTATCCCGCAATTACAAGAGTTTGTAATGCAAGGCTTTATCGCCTTGGAAGAGGTTCCATAATGGTATCTCTGGAGTGTTCTAGCGGCGATCAGCTTTGCATTTGCACGCAAGAAACTGCCTGATCTGGCGTCACGGCGGCGGAAAAATTCGTCAACAAATACTCGCGCCAGGAACGCCTCGATGGTAAGCGTCCGGCCTTGGCCCCCTAACGGCGTTGTTTTAGGTTTGCTAATGTCCACTTAAGTTAATGGACATTAGGGGATTTTGATGGCTCGACGCAAACGCCGCACCTGGAGCGACGAAGAGAAGATATCTATTTGTTTGCAGACGAAGGCACCGGGAGTTTCTGTTTCTCAGGTTGCACGCCGCTATGCGATGAGCGGCAACCAGATTTTCAATTGGCTGAAGGATACGCGGTTTTCACCGCCTGTGGCTGAGGTAGCCGGTGAAGATGCGGTGTTTTTACCCATCACGGTATCAAACGATGCAGCACCTGAGCCAGCGGCGGAATACAGCCCGGTTTCTCCTGTGCCCTCGCGATTAGAGATTGCTTTGAATGGCGGCATCGCCTGTCCGTTGAGGGATCTTTTGATGGGAGCGAGATAGCGCGATTGTTGAAAGGCCTCATCTCATGATCCCGGTGCCTTCCAACACCAAGGTTTGGCTCGCGGCAGGTGTGACCGATATGCGGCGGGGATTTAACACCTTGGCGGCGCAAGCCGAACGGACCTTGGCGCAAGATCCGTTCAGCGGCCATCTGTTTGTATTTCGCGGTCGGCGCGGCGATCTGCTGAAGATCATCTGGTGGGACAGTCAGGGGGCCTGCCTGTTTTCCAAACGGCTTG
>JPUR01000157.1 GCA_001321835.1 Marinosulfonomonas sp. PRT-SC04 | reverse complement strand
TGGCGTGAACTACTCCTTGATCTAAAGGCCCGTGGCCTGAATACCCCACCTAAACTTGCGGTAGGTGATGGCGCTTTGGGGTTTTGGGCGGCATTGCGAGAGGTCTTTCCCCAGACAAAAGGACAACGTTGTTGGGTTCACAAAACCGCAAATATCCTCAATAAAATGCCCAAAGCCCTGCAAGCAAAGGCAAAGGCTGATTTGCATGAAATCTGCCTTCTCGGGCATGCTCGCATGCCCTGTCAGGTTATAGATGGCGGACACCAAGGATGATGCCGGAAAAGCCTTCGACCTCTTCTGTGCAAAATACCAGGTCAAATACGAAAAAGCTGTCGCCTGTCTGAAAAAAGATCGGGATGCACTCCTGACATTCTTTGATTTTCCCGCCGAGCACTGGAAACACATCCGCACCACAAATCCTATTGAAAGCACCTTTGCAACCGTCCGCCACAGAACCAAGAGAACCAAGGGCTGCCTGAAACGAAACACTGCCATGGTGATGGTCTTTAAGCTCATAAAAGAGGCTGAGAAACGATGGCTAAAATTGAGGGGCAAAAACCAATTGCCAAAACTCATTCAAGGCGTCACATTCTCCGACGGGATCGAGATAATCGAAAAACAAACCAAAAGCGCCGCCTGATGATCTCCGTCACCAACTTCTGCGGTTAACTCTCGCATAAGTGCCCAGCTCTGCGGAGGTGAGATCCGGCAAATCCAACACGACACACCGGCTTTGTAGCGGCTCTGGCAGGCCATTCCTGCTGTTCGCGGTCATCACCCAATTCGCCCAGGACATATCAAAGGGCACTTGATAATACGGGCATTCCCACGCCTGCGCAGTCATGCGTTCCAGCAGTGGCAACAGCGCATCCGTCAGCGTATGTCGCCCACCCTTGTTCGACTGAACATCGCCCATTTTCTCCACTTCATCCACAATCACAAGCGGGCCGGCATGACGCTCAGTTAGCACTGTTTTCATAAGCTTTCCTGGCGCGGCACTACCCCAGCCCCGTTGCGTCCCAACCAGTGAAAATGCGGCGGGTTCACCGGTAGCTTCGATCATGGTCGTTGGCACGGCAAGGTGATGAGCAAGGCGCCGCGCCCAGTAACTTTTGCCGATCCCAGGCGGGCCGACCAGCACCAGTGGATTAAACCGCGCACCCAGTAATCCATCGCGTGCCGACGCTCGTAGCCCATGCCAGGCCTCCTCGGTGGCACGCGCCATCCATGGCATTTCGGCATGCAAAGCGGCGGCGATTTCATCGGCCTCATGTTCGGTTTGGATGCGCGAAACGGGCAGCCCACCGCGCAGGGGCGTCAGCGTTGCCTTATCTTCCTTACTCAGGTGAGACATGCCAGTCGACGCCACCAACCGATCCAGATAGCGCGTCGCGCGGCGTGTGATTTTGGCGCGATCACCGCTGCCAATCAAGTCGAACCAACTGGATATGTCGCTTGTCTCGATCGAGCCCTGATCAAGACCCGCATCTTGTTTTCGATTCCGCACAGAACGGAGGAATTTCTTCAGGCGATCGTCAACTTGTTGAAGGGATGAGAAGTCATCGACGAAGTTGAGAGAGCTGAACGGGATCGTGGTGGTAGATCGGGTCAAGGCGGAATCCTTTCATGGCGCGGCAAACCTGCCGAGCGAAGCGCCGCGACCAATGTGGACGAGGCTGATGAGTATGAAAGGTTCCGGAACCTGTGCCGTGACAGAGAGAGCAATAAGCGCCATCTGTCAAATCAAGGGTTTTTCTCTAATCTGACGATACTTAATGAGCAACACAATAATCCACTTAGTGGATTGATTTAAAACAATAATAGAAGGGCCTAATGCGAGTTCCGGAACATCAGAAAGCCTTCTTGCGCAGACATTCCCTTTCTCTGGCTAAAGGTAAATTTGGTGACCCCGAGTGGATTCGAACCACTAACCTGCCCCTTAGGAGGGGGCTGCTCTATCCAGTTGAGCCACGGGGCCGCACACTCATGGAATACGCATTATCCCGAACGACTTCCAGCACCAAAACAGCCCACCTCAATACAGCATAGCCAAATTTGGGATGATTTGTCCGTGATTAAGGGAATTCATCCTCGGTTTATCAGAGCACCTTAATGTTACGGATAGAAACTCAAGGCTTTACTTAGGGATATCCGCTTGATAACGCATTCATAATATCGAATACGTATGTAAAGCAATCTCACCACCCCACTGCAAAATACCTTTTCGGACCGAACAAAAGGATCCCTGATATGAAACTCATATTGACGCTGATCATTCTATTCGCCGTTACAAATAGTGCCCACAGCGAGGGGCTGACCATTGCCCCGCAATCGATCACGGAATGGAAAGCGGTGTATGGCACGGTTGAAACCCGCGACCGCGTACCCGCCCGCGCCCGCATCAGCGGCACCATTATTGATCTGGATGTCAGCGAAGGCGATATCGTTATTGAAGGGCAGCGCATTGCCTTGGTCAAAGATGATAAACTGGCCTTTCAGCTCGATGCACATACGGCCCAGATCAGCGCGCGACAGGCCCGACTTAAGACCGCCACCGAAGATCTTGAACGCGGTGAGGCGCTGATAAAACGCGGCACCATCACCGTTCAACGCCTTGGTCAGCTACACGCGCAAGTTGATGTTCTGAATGGTGAAATTCGCGGCCTTGAGGCCCAAAAACGGGTGGTAGAACAACAAATATCCGAGGGCGAAGTGCGCGCACCGGGCGCGGGGATCGTGCTGTCGGTGCCAATGGCCAAGGGCTCGGTCGTGACCCCCGGCGAAAGCATCGCGGTGATCGGTGGCGGCGGGGTATTTTTACGCCTATCGGTGCCCGAACGTCACGCGACAACCCTGATCGAAGGTCAGAAAATCACCATCGGCGAAGGCCAAACCGGCCGGCTTGTTAAAATCTACCCACAGATCGAAGGCGGGCGGGTGCTGGCCGATGTCGAGGTCGCAAATCTTGATGATCGCTTCATCGGACGGCGTATACCGGTGCGCCTACCTGTCGGCGAGCGCCAAGCGCTGATGGTGCCGAAATCCGCAGTCACATTGTTGGGAGGGATTGATTTTGTCACCCTCGAAGTCAACGGCGAACCGCTGCGCCGCACCGTGGTTCTAGGGGCTGGGATGATGCAGGATGGTGCGGCTTGGGTCGAGGTTTTGACCGGCCTTGTGGCGGGTGATCAACTGGTGAACAATCATGAGTGACACGAACAATGACAAAAGCGCCGCACTGGGGCTCGCTGGCCTGCTGACCCGAAAATTCATCGCGTCCCCGCTGACCCCGCTGCTGTTGCTGGCGTCATTCGCAGTCGGGATGATCGCGCTTGTCAGCCTGCCCCGCGAGGAAGAGCCGCAAATCTCGGTGCCGATGGTTGATATTCACATAATGGCCGCCGGTCTAAATGCCGAAGACGCTGTGAAACTGATCACCGAACCGCTGGAAGCGATCGTCAAAGCCATCGATCAGGTCGAGCATGTCTACTCCACCACCCGCGACAATCAGGTGATGGTCACGGCGCGTTTCATCGTCGGCGTTGACTCCGAAGCCGCGATTTTACGCGTTCACGACAAGCTGCGCGCCAATATGGACCGCATTCCGATCGGCATTCCCGAACCACTTGTGATCGGGCGCGGCATCAATGATGTGGCGATTGTGACGCTGACGTTTTCACCAAAATCAGGCCAAACCGGCATGAGCGCGAATGATTTGACCCGCATCGTGCGCGAGGTCGAATCCGAGGTCAGAAAAATCGACGACATCGGGCTAAGCTATATGGTCGGCGAAACCGGCGAGGCCCTGCGCATCGCCCCCGACCCCGAAAAACTGGCCCTCTACGGGGTGACGTTGCAACAGCTGGTCGGCAAAGTGCAGGGCGCCAATTCAGCCTCACCGGCGGGCACTGTCCGCGATAATGGCGAACAAATCGGGCTGATGCTGGGCAATACCCTGTCCACCCCCGAGCAGATCGCCAACCTAAAACTGACCTCACGCGATGGCCGTCCGGTCTATGTGCGTGATGTCGCCAAGGTCAGTTTTGTCACCGATCTGAACGAGATGCATGTCGCCACCCTGCACCGTGTTGACGGCCAAAATATCGAGCGGATGCCCGCTGTCACCTTAGCAATTTCCAAACGCGCCGGTGCCAATGCAGTGGTCGTTGCCGAGGCAGTTTTGCACAAAATAGAGAGCCTTCAAGGCGGCTTGATCCCCGACAGTATCACCGTTGAAGTGACCCGAAATTACGGCGAAACCGCCGATGAAAAAGCCAACGAGCTGCTGTTTCATCTCGGGCTTGCCACGGTGTCGATCGTCGCTTTGGTGTTGATCGCAATCGGCTGGCGAGAGGCCATCGTGGTCGCCGTGGTGATCCCGATGACCATCCTGCTGACCCTGTTTTCGGCCTGGCTGATGGGCTATACATTGAACCGTGTCTCGCTGTTTGCGCTGATTTTCTCGATCGGGATTTTGGTCGATGATGCCATCGTGGTGATCGAAAATATTTCCCGACACTGGAGCTTGAAATCCAAAGGTCAGAGCCGGATGGGCGCGGCCATTTCTGCGGTTGCCGAAGTTGGCAACCCGACCATCGTCGCCACCCTCACCGTGGTGATGGCGCTGCTGCCAATGCTGTTTGTCTCAGGTCTGATGGGCCCCTACATGAGCCCGATCCCCGCCAACGCGTCGGCCGCGATGATCTTCTCGTTTTTCGTGGCCGTGATGATCACCCCGTGGCTGATGCTGAAGATCGCGGGCAAAGCCGAAATGCACCATAATGAAGACGCCGCGGCGGGCGGGCGTTTGGGCAAAATCTACAGCATTGTTGCCCGCCCATTGCTGCGCAGCAAAGCCGCCAGCGTCACGTTTTTGGTGGTTGTGGTCGTGGCCTCGTTCGGGTCATTGGCGGCAATTTACACCCGCGATGTCACGGTGAAGCTGCTGCCGTTTGACAATAAATCCGTGCTCTCGGTGGTGATCGATTTACCTGAGGGATCTTCGGTTGAAGCAACCGATGCGGTGGCGCAACAAGCCGCACGGATCGCGCTTGGCTTGCCAGAAGTGATCTCGGCTCAAACCTACTCAGGAACGGCTTCTCCGTATGATTTCAATGGCTTGGTTCGACATTATTTCCTGCGGCAATCACCTGAATTGGGCGATGTACAAGTCAATTTAGCCCCCAAAGGTCAGCGTGATCGCTCCAGCCACCAGATCGCACTGGAGCTGCGCGAATTGCTAACCGCGATGGACATGCCGGCCGGCACCAACATCAAAACCGTCGAGCCGCCCCCCGGCCCACCAGTAATGGCCACGCTTTTGGCCGAGGTTTACGGGCCCGACGCTGACAGCCGCCGCGAAAGCGCACGCCGCATTCGACGCGCCTTTGAAGCGGTGCCTTATGTGGTCGATGTTGATGACAGCTTCGGGGTGCAACCGCGCCGGATACGGGCCAATTTATCACCGGATGATCTGGAGTTTTATCACGTTCAGGAACGCGACGCGCTGGAGACATTACGACTGCTGAACAGCCAGACCACAGTCGGATATTCGCATCGCGGCGCGGCCCGCCAACCGATCCCGATTGTGGTGGGGCGTGCCCGCGGTGATCGGGTGATTGATGAACGGATGATGGCCACACCGGTCCCGGCCAACGTGTTGCCTGGGGATCGTGGCGTGGTCGAGCTGGGTGATGTTGTTCGCATTTCAGAGGACCGCGCCTCGTTCCCGATTTTCCGCCACAACGGACGCTATGTTGAAATGGTGATGGGCGAAATGGCGGGACAATTCGAGGCACCATTATACGGCATGCTGGCGGTGGCCGAAGTGCTTGACAACATGGAGTGGGAAGACGGCAAAAAACCGGTCATCAGCCTGCATGGGGTCCCGAATGACGAAAGCAAAACCACCCTGTTGTGGGATGGCGAATGGGAAGTCACTTGGGTCACTTTCCGCGACATGGGCGCGGCCTTCGGGGTGGCGCTATTGGGCATCTATATCCTTGTGGTGGCGCAGTTCGGATCGTTCCGCCTGCCGCTGGTAATTTTAACGCCAGTACCGCTGACCTTCCTTGGCATCATGCTGGGGCATTGGTTGTTCGGCGCGCCGTTTTCGGCCACTTCGATGATCGGATTTATCGCGCTGGCCGGGATCATCGTGCGCAACTCGATCTTGTTGGTGGATTTCATCCGCATTGAGGGCAAAGGCCACATTGATCTGGATATTCTGATCGCGGCCGGTGCCACCCGTTTCAAACCGATCCTACTGACCGCGATTGCCGCGATGATCGGCGCCGCTGTGATCCTAAGTGACCCAATCTTTCAAGGTTTGGCAATTTCGCTGCTGTTCGGCCTGGCCACATCCACGATCCTAACGGTGCTGGTGATCCCTGCGATTTACCGCGTCTTCAAGATGTAAAAACCAAAAGGGCAACGCCGGTTCATGCAAGCGTCGCCCACCATTCTTAAGCCTCGTTTCTACTTAAGCGTCAGGTCCGTTAACTTGCTTGCTTAAATAGGTGGCAAACTCGTAATTCGGGCGCTCTAGATGCGACAAATGCCCAGGCTCAGCCATGCCGGATGACAGACCTTTGAATACTTTCTCAGTGCAGCCCTGATCCTCAATATTCACCCGATCCAGCAATTCTTTGAGCTGCTTGAAATGCGCCTTCGCGTCAGGGTCATTCATATAATCCTTTGACATGCCGCCGCCAAACCGGATGTTCACCTTGCCCGGTCCCATCGGATGCAATGACAGATACCAGAAATATCCGGGCGTTAGCGTGATCACCAAACTGGGGTACAGCGCCAACAAATAGGTGGTGCGACGCTCCTCACCAACCAAGGCTGTGTTGTCATCATGCGCCAACGCAATCTGCATTGAATTATCTTTGAGAATGGTGTGGTAATTGAACGCATCATGGCCGGGTGGGCAGACCATTTCCTCCAACTTTGAAAACCCGCCAATGGTGGCCGCGTGGCACACCGGCAAGTGATAGCTCTCCATGAAATTCTCAGCCAGAATTTTCCAGTTGGTATCCCAGACATGGGTTTCAAAAAAGGTCTCTTCATAATCGACCATGCCATAGCCAGAAATCATTTCCTCAAGCTCAGACAGCTTTTCAGCCACCGGCTCACACTCAGGGTTCAACGTGACAAACACCCACCCCAGCCACTCCTCACACCGCACGGTCGGCAGCTGATAATTGTCTTTGCAAAACCCCTCATTCAAGGTCATCGCCGGTGCCGCGCGCAACGAGCCATCCAGATTATAAGTCCACGCATGATAGGGGCAAACGATGCTGCGCACCTTGCCACTGCCCTCAAGCAACGTCGACATCCGGTGCCGACACACATTCGACATCGCCCGCAACACCCCGTCACGATCGCGGATCACCACAATCGGCTCGCCGGCCAAATCGCACGTCACGTATTCGCCAGGCTCGGCCATGGTCGAGGCACGACCAACACAAAACCAATCCTTACGAAAAATATGTTCCAGCTCTGCCGCATGAAACGCATCTGTTGTGTACACATCTGCTGGCATCGCACGGGCTTGCTCAAATGGTATTTTTACGTTTTCTTTCAAGGCCTTCATCGGGGTGGTCATCTGTTTACTCAATGGGTTATCCTATTGTTTTACAGCCAAAAACATCGGCAGAATAGGCATCAGCATAATGATCCGCAGGCAAGCGGCTAGCAAATTTGCGACAAAATTCAGAGTTTGGAAAAAATAAAGGGGAGCGCTGTTGGCCCACCGCCCCCCTATTTTATCCGCCGCCATTGAAGATTTGAGAGCTTGCAATGGTGGTCGGATATTCATGTTAGCGCTAACATAGTCGTAATATCATCCTTGGACAAGTTGGAATTACCCGCTAACAATAGAAAATAAGCCAAATAGGAATTATTATCCGTGTCACCACAGCATAATCCACCAAAACGCCCGTTAACCTTGCGCGATGTCGCAGACGCGGCAGCGGTCAGCGAAATGACGGTCAGCCGTGTGTTGCGCAATCGCGGCGATGTCTCTGACGCCACCCGCGCCAAAGTCACCGCAGCTGCCAAGCGACTGGGCTATGTGCCCAATAAAATCGCCGGCGCGCTGGCCTCGCAGCGGGTTAATCTGGTGGCGGTGATCATCCCGTCGATGTCGAACATGGTGTTCCCCGAAGTGATGTCGAGCATCTCTGAAGTGCTGGAAGAAACCCCCCTGCAACCAGTGATTGGCGTCACCAACTACCTCCCCGAAAAAGAAGAATCCGTGCTGTTTGAAATGCTGTCATGGCGGCCATCGGGCGTGATCATCGCAGGGCTAGAGCACACCGAAGCGGCGCGCGCGATGATGCGCAATGCCGGGGTGCCGATTGTCGAGATCATGGATCTGGATGGCGATCCGATTGATGCCATCGTCGGAGTTTCGCAACACCGCGCGGGCCGCGAAATGGCCGAGGCGATCATCGCACAGGGCTATCGTAAGATCGGCTTTATGGGCACCAATATGCCGCTGGACCATCGTGCGCGCAAACGTTTTGAGGGGTTCTCTCAGGCGCTGGCCAAGGCCGGTATTGAAATCGCCGATCAGGAATTTTACTCCGGTGGCTCTGCCCTTGTGAAGGGGCGCGAGATGACCGAAACCATCCTGAAGCGCTCACCTGATCTGGATTTTCTCTACTATTCAAACGATATGATCGGCGCCGGTGGCCTGCTCTATTGTCTGGCCAATGGCATCGATGTGCCGGGCAAGGTTGGACTGGCCGGATTTAACGGGGTCGAATTGCTGGACGGGCTGCCCAAACAGCTGGCCACCATGGATGCCGAGCGTCACCAGATTGGCCGGATTGCCGCCCAGATCATCGCCGCACGGGCCAATGGAGAAGAGGTTGAAACCCGTGTTGAGCTGACTCCAAAATTGAAATTTGGCGATACGCTCATTCGCCCTTGACCTTCCATCTACTGGAAGCCCTATCTATGCCTTGAATGAACGATTTCAAGCACGGATATGGACATGACCCAACAACAGAATATTACATTACAAATTCAAGGCTTGAGCTGCGCCTCCTGTTCGGGACGTGCCGAAAAGGCCCTGAACGCGGTCGCTGGCGTGATCAACGCCACCGTTAATCTGGCCGCTGAAACCGCCCAGATCAGTTTCGCGGATCCGGCCACGCCCAAAGCGCTGACCGACGCGCTCACGGATGCCGGATACCCAGCGGCAACCCAAGAGGTGACGCTGGAAATTCAAGGCATGAGCTGCGCCTCATGTGTTGGTCGCCTCGACAAAGCGCTCAAAGCCAGCGACGGGGTGATCAGCGTCTCCGTCAACCTCGCCACCGAAACCGCAACCGTGCAATACGTTAGCAACGCCACCACAGTGGGCCAAATCGCTGCCACCGCCGCCGGGTACCCCGCCAAACCAAAGTCCGGCGAGCCGGCAGATAATGCAGATCGCAACATGCGCAAAGCCGATGAAATCACCCGCCTTGGCTGGTTGACCTTAATCGCCGCCCTGCTGGCCTTGCCGGTGTTTGCCATTGAAATGGGCAGTCATTTCATCCCCGGCGTGAAGGACTGGGTCATCGCCAACATCGGCGCGCAAAACCGCCGCCTGATGCAGTTCGTCCTCACCACGCTGGTGCTGTTTGGCCCTGGCTTACGGTTCTACCGCGTCGGCATCCCTGCCCTACTGAAGGGCGCGCCCGAAATGAACTCGCTGGTGGCGCTTGGCACCGCAGCGGCCTACAGCTTTTCGGTGCTGGCGACCTTCGCGCCGCAACTGCTGCCAAAGGACACCAACAACGTCTACTTTGAGGCCGCCGCCGTGATCATCGTGTTGATCCTGCTGGGCCGCTACCTCGAGGCCCGCGCCAAGGGGCGCACCGGCGAGGCGATCCGAAAACTGGTCGGATTGCAGGCCAAGACCGCCAAGGTCGAGCGCGAGGGCAAAGTGGTGGAGCTGGCAATCGAAGACATCATTACCGGTGACATCCTGCACGTACATCCCGGCGAAAAGATCGCCACCGATGGCATGGTGTTAAGCGGTGCCTCCTACGTTGAAGAGAGCATGATCACCGGCGAACCCACCCCCGTGCATAAAACCGAAGGCGCAACATTGGTCGGCGGCACCATCAACGGCGAAGGCGCTCTGACCTTCCGCGCCACCAATATCGGCGCCGATACGGTGCTGGCGCAGATCATCAAAATGGTCGAACAAGCCCAAGGTGCCAAGCTGCCAATCCAAGGCATGGTCGACAGGATCACCGCGATTTTCGTGCCGATCGTTCTGGTCTTCGCGGCGCTGACATTCACGCTCTGGCTGATCTTTGGGCCTGATCCGGCCTTCAGTTTCGCTTTGGTGACGGGGGTGTCAGTATTGATCATCGCCTGCCCTTGCGCGATGGGTTTGGCCACGCCAACCTCGATCATGGTTGGCACCGGCCGCGCCGCAGCAATGGGGGTATTGTTTCGCAAAGGCGACGCATTGCAAAGCTTGCAAGAGGCCAGCGTGGTGGCGTTTGATAAGACCGGCACCTTAACCCAAGGCCGCCCCGAACTGACCGATTACACCATCAGCAAAGGCTATCTGTATGACGATGTTTTACGGCTGGCGGCGGCGGTAGAGTCCAGTTCCGAGCATCCAATTGCCAAGGCAATCACCCGCGCCGCGGCCGAGAAAAACATGACCTTGCCGATGGTCAGCGCCTTCACCTCGATCACTGGATACGGGGTGCAGGCGATGGTCGATGACAAGGCGATTCTGATTGGTGCGGACCGGTTGTTAACCCGCGAAGGCATCGCGTTTGAGGCCTTGAAAATCCAAGGCGACGCGCTGGGGAAATTGGGCAAAACCCCGCTGTACATCGCGATTGACGGCGTTGCGGTTGCGGTGATTGCGGTGTCGGATCCAATCAAAGACAGCACTCCGAAAGTGATCAAAACCCTGCATGAATTGGGCCTGAAAGTGGCGATGATCACCGGCGACAACCAAGGCACGGCCGACGCGATTGCGCGTGAGCTGGGCATTGACCATGTGGTGGCCGAAGTATTGCCCGGCGGCAAAGTTGACGCTTTGAACGCCTTGCGATCTGACGGTCGAAAAGTCGCCTATGTCGGCGATGGCATCAATGACGCGCCCGCATTGGCGGCGGCCGATGTCGGGATCGCGATTGGCACCGGCACCGATGTGGCGATTGAAGCGGCTGATGTGGTGTTGATGTCGGGCGATCTAAACGGGGTGATCAACGCCTTTGACATCAGCCAGCACACCATGCGCAACATCAAGCAAAACCTGGTTTGGGCGTTTGGTTATAACGTGGTGTTGGTGCCTGTCGCGGCGGGCGTTTTATACCCGTTTTACGGCATCTTGCTGTCGCCCATGTTGGCGGCGGGCGCGATGTCATTGTCCAGCGTCTTTGTGCTTACCAATGCGCTGCGTTTGCGTTGGGTGAAACAGGCACAAAAATAAATTCACGGAATAAGTTCCAAGGATTGACGTCCGGCATCCGTCTATTAAAGGTGATGCGTATGGAAACCACAGATGAAACACTGGCCCAAGCGGCGGCAGGCGGTGATCGCGAGGCATTCTCGTTGTTGCTGACCCGCAGCTATGACCGGCTGTTCGGTCTGTGTTTTCGGCTCACCGGCAGCCGTGCCGATGCCGAGGATCTGACCCAAGATATCTGCGCCGCCCTGCCCGCCAAACTGGCTGGCTTTAAACACCAATCGCGGTTCTCGACATGGCTGTACCGGGTTGTCGTGAATGCCGCCCATGATCGGCGTCGAAGGTTTGCCAGCCATGCGCGCGCCGCTGATGGTTGGGGCGACTGGGAGATCAACCGCGTTGCCACCAATCAAGAAACCCAAGACGGGATTGATTGGTTGACCCAAGCCATGTCAGGCCTGTCGCAACAGCTGCGCGACACCTTGGCCCTAACGCTGGAGGACGAGATGACACACCGTGAAGCAGGCGAGGTTCTGGGGGTTTCCGAAGGCACAATAAGTTGGCGCATGGCCGAGGTGAAAAAGCACCTGAAGGCGATGCATAGCAAGGAGCAAAAGACATGAGTGATGATCTGCAGCACCTGAAAAATGCCCTGCGCGCCGCCACCCCAGCGCCGTCCAAAAAGGTGACCGATCTGGCACTGGCGATGAAAAATTTTGACGATTTACAAACATCCCGCCAAGGATCACCCGATGAGGCCCGTCATAACCCTGATCGCCCGACACTCATGTCGCGGCTCACATCAGGAGCACTTGATATGTTTCACAACCTCACCACTCGCAGCGCCTTGGCCGCCACAACATCCATCACCGCCGTTGGCATTGGCGTGTTCTTTTACACCCAACAAGGCGACATTCGCTTTGAGCTGCCATCGCCCGATCCGACCTCAATTGCCGTTCCGACTGAACAGCCCACAGCGCCAGCGACAATCGTGCAGATGGATGACGCGCAGATGCAGGGTGCAGTTCAAAAAGATATCGCCACCGCGCCGATGGTCGAATTGGAAGAGGGCGTTATGTCCGGGCAACCCAGTCCCAGTTTCGCCGCCCCAATGCTAACCCGCAAAGCCGCCCCAATGGGCAAGATCGCCAACGGCATCGTCGCGTATAATATGGAAGCCCCTCTAGTTCGACCCGAACCCAACACCGAGACCTTCGCCAATGCTGATTCAAACCCCGTCAAAATCACTGGTGATGATCCGGTCTCGACCTTCTCAATCGATGTTGATACCGCGTCCTATTCGGTGATGCGCTCCTCGCTGATGAATGGCCACCTGCCCGACGAGGCCTCTGTACGGATCGAGGAAATGATCAATTATTTCCCGTATGATTACCCCGCCCCAACCGCTGGCGAAGCGCCGTTCAAACCCACCGTCACGGTGTTTCAAACGCCGTGGAACGCGGCCACCCAACTGGTCCACATCGGCATTCAGGGTACCCTGCCCGCCGCCGATGATCGCCCTGCCCTGAACCTTGTGTTCCTGATCGACACATCCGGATCCATGAACCAGCCCAACAAATTGCCCCTGCTGATCCAGAGCTTTCGCTTGATGCTGTCCGAATTGCACCCTGATGATGAGGTCTCAATCGTCACCTATGCAGGCAGCGCTGGCCAAGTGTTGAAGCCAACCAAAATTCGGGACAAAGCCAAAATCATGGCCGCGTTAACACAGCTGTCTGCGGGCGGATCAACCGCTGGCCAACAAGGGTTGCAACAGGCCTATGCGGTGGCCGAAAGCATGCGCGCCGATGGTGAAATCAGCCGGATTATTCTGGCCACTGATGGTGATTTCAACGTCGGCATCAGCGACCCTGAACAGTTGAAAGACTACATCAGTAAGAAACGCGACAGCGGCACCTACCTATCGGTTCTGGGCTTTGGCCGCGGCAATCTGAATGATGCTACCATGCAGGCGCTGGCCCAAAACGGCAACGGTCAGGCCGCCTATATCGACACCCTGTCCGAAGCGCAAAAAGTGCTGGTTGACCAGCTCGGCGGCGCGCTATTCCCGATTGCCAATGACGTAAAAATCCAAGTCGAGTTTAACCCCGCCATGGTCGCCGAATACCGGCTGATCGGCTATGAAACCCGCGCACTGGCCCGCGAGGATTTTAACAATGACAAAGTGGATGCGGGCGAAATTGGCGCGGGCCATACCGTGACCGCGATTTACGAGATCACTCCGGTGGGCTCTGAGGCGATCCTGAATGACGCGCTACGCTATCAGCCCGCGGTAAAAACCGATGGCAATGGCGAGCTTGGGTTTTTAAAACTACGCTACAAAACTCCGGGCGAGGATGTCAGCCAATTGTTGAGCACCCCGATCATCGCGGGCATGGGCGAGGTCAGCGATGACATCCGCTTCTCGGCGGCGATTGCCGGATATGGCCAGCTGCTTTCGGGCGGAAAATACCTGCAAGATTGGGGCTACGATGCCCTGATCAACATGGCCAACCAAAACAAAGGCGAAGACGCCTACGGTTACCGCTCCGAGGCAATCAAATTGATGCGATTGGCCAAATCACTGAGCACTGAATGAGTCCATTTCCGTTCCATAAATATCCCCGCCGGAGGCAAGGAAACTTTTATGCCTCCGGCGGGGATATTTAGAAAAAGAAGAGGGGCGCGGAGCATCAGCCTCGCGCCTGATACATTTATTAAGCAGGTCTAGTTAACTTTTTTGGCTTTCACCTTACCATCAACCACCTGATCGCTCACCGGCGCATCCGTAGAAATTCGGATCTGGCGTGGCTTTAACGCCTCGGGCACTTCACGCATCAAATCAATGTGCAACATCCCATCGGTGTGTGCCGCGCCAATGACCCGCACATGATCGGCCAAGTGAAAGCGGCGCTCAAAGGCGCGGGTGGCAATACCACGATGCAGGTAAGTGCGCTCTTTTTCTTGAGCTTTTCTGGCTGTAACAACCAATGAATTTTCACGCACTTCGACCGCCAAATCGGCGTCGGAAAAACCGGCGACAGCGATGGAAATTCGCCATGAATCCTCATCGGTTTTCTCGATATTATAGGGGGGATAGGTCTGTTTACTGACGTCATTCGTAAATACCCGATCCATCAAATCAGCAATTTGGTCAAAGCCAACAGTGGTGCGGTACAGAGGGGCCAAGTCAAAATTTCTCATCTCGTTCATCCTTATTTAAGCGACAAATAATGTGCCTTCCAGTTTGGACAGGCATCAATTTGTTCCAAACCCGCTGGGCGGCATCTGGTGATAAATAGATGGGGAGTGATTTGGCCGGTTACAAGCAGGGAACGATCAAATTTCGATCAGAACACGCCTTTGCCAGTGCGAAATGCCGCATAGAGACCAGGCACGATGCGCGAAACATCCATACCCAAAGCAACGGTTTTCCCGGCGCTTCGGGTGCCACTTGAAATCATTGAAACGATGCGCGCTCGCGATCCAGAGCGGTCAAATACCGGCGCACCAGAGGAGCCGAAATCCACATCGCACGAAAACGCAGCCAAGCCGTTTTGCTTGCCGATCACATTGCATTTCTTTTGCCATGACAGCGTTGCATCGCGGCCTTGAGCGTAGGAGACCACGCTGACTTCGCGCCCCATTTTGGCCAAGGATTTCACCATAAACGGCGCGGCCGCAGCGGCGGCAATGGGTTGGACCAATTGCAACAATGCCACATCGTATTTAATATTTCTCAGCCGATCACCACCGCGAGGTTGGTATTGCAAGGGGACAACCGCGCGGCGAATTTTACGGGTAGCGACCGATTTGCCGATCATAATTTTGCCAACAGCCTCCCAGCCCAAAGTGTCAGACCGCAGGGTCAGCCGCCGTAATCCGGTATTTTCAGCCACCGATGGAAGGCAAAATTTGCCAAGATCAGCGCTGCAATAAGAACTGGTTTGAAGATACTCATGGCCGCAAAAACTTCGCCCCAGTGCGGCTGCTACCACCTTGCAGCTCCAAACGGCGGCTCACAGATTTGACGCGCTGGAACGGACCGGCAGTGGCTTTCAGCTCTGCCAGAATATCCGCCAATGGCTCTTCCAGCGACATGCCCAGCGCGACTTTTTTCCCGTTCACTTCGGCCATCGCCGACACCACCGAGACAATGCGCGGCACCCCCTCGTCCATCAAAAACACCGGCGCGCCGGACGCTCCAAAATCAACATCACAATCCAATATCAGGGTGCCGGACTGACGGGCCAATACCCGGCAATGTTCCTGAATAGAGGGCGATTCTGCACGGCCATGCGCGTAAGATACAATGCCGACATCAGCGCCTTTGCGAGGGCGAGCAGCGGTGCGAAACGGGGTGATCGAGGTTTTATTAATCGGCCGCGTCAGTTGCAAAACCGCGAGATCATTGCGCACTCGAATGTCACCGGAACCGGTGGCGAACACATAATCCGGGTGCACAACGGCGCGTTTTACCTTGGCATAGGCGCTGGCCCGACCACCGCGCCAACCGGCCAAAAATTCAATTTTGGTGGCATCCACCTGCTGCATACTGGTCTTGTCGAACACGCAATGCGCCGCTGTTAGCACCAGATCAGGCGCGATCAAGGCGCCGGTACACATGGTTTTACCGGCAATATTTAAACGCCCCACAGCCTCCCATCCGCGACTGTCATCGCCGGTCAGCATTTTGCGCAAACCGCTGGTCTGCTCCGCAATAGCTGCAGAGAAAGCGCCGGTAAAAAGCACCAGAACACTGAAAATTAAACGCATATTCCCTACCTTTTAACCGCCCTGTTTGACTAAATTAACGGTAGGACAAGGCAGAATTAAGGCTGTTTTTCGACGATTTCACGCGGTTTAGGCCCACCTGTCGCCCAATCCAACAGCTCGACCGTATGCACCACAGGCACGCCAGTACCGCCGCCAATCTGGATCATACAACCAATATTCCCCGCCGAAATCACGTCAGGCACCTTGGCCTCCAAGGCCTGAACCTTGCGTTTTTTCAATTCTTGCGAAATTTCCGGCTGCATCAAATTATAGGTGCCGGCCGAACCACAACACAGATGGCTATCCGCAGGCTCAACCACCTCGAAACCGGCCCGTTTCAGCAAGATTTTCGGATGGGTTTTGATCTGCTGGCCATGTTGCAGCAAGCAGGCCGCATGATAGGCAACGCGGATGCCTTTATCGGCACCTTGTGGCATATCGAGCTGCATCAACAGTTCTGAAATATCCACTGCCAGACCTGAAATTGTCGCCGCATCCGCCGCCAGCGGATCATTGCGAAACATATGCCCGTAATCCTTAACCGTGGTGCCGCAGCCCGAGGTGTTGATCACCACAGCATCCAACCCGTCGCCATTTTTCTCGGCCATCCAAGCGTTGATATTCGCCGATGCCGAAGCATGCGCCTGCTTCTCTTTGCCCATATGATGAGTCAACGCGCCGCAACAGCCCATGCCTTTCGCGATCACCACCTCGCACCCCAATCGGCGCAGCAGCCGGATGGTGGCATCATTGATATCGGTGTTCAGCGCCTTTTGCGCACAGCCCGTCAGCAGCGCCACTCGTTTGATGCGTTTGCCTGTGGCGGGAAACACTTGTGGATCATCATTGCGGCTGATTGAAGGGATGCGTTTTGGCGCCATCTCCAGCATCGCTTTCAGACGTGGATCGGGCATGAACCTGCGAAACGGGCGGCCAATTTTCGCCGCCAACAGCGCCAAACGAAAGCGCTTCGGATAGGGGATGGTTTGCGCTAAAATCCAACGTAACATCCGGTCCATCAGCGGACGTTTATAGGTTTTTTCGATATAGCTGCGGGCCTGATCAACCAGATGCATGTAATGCACACCGGACGGACAGGTCGTCATACAGGCCAGACAGGATAAGCATTTATCGACATGCTCGACGGTCTTTTTATCGGCGGGCCGACCGGTTTCCAGCATGTCCTTGATCAGATAAATCCGGCCACGCGGGCTGTCCAATTCATCACCAAGCACCAGATAGGTTGGGCAGGTCGCGGTGCAAAATCCGCAATGCACACAGGCCCGCAAAATTTCATTGGCGCGCTCGATATTCGGGTCAAGCAACTGCTCCGGCGTAAAGTTAGTTTGCATCAGCCCATCACCCCCACGTTCAAAATACCGCGCGGATCAAACTGCTTTCGCAGGCCCGCACTGATCACCGCCAAAGCGGCTGGTTCTGGATGAAAACGCGCAAACCCATCACCACGTACCAGTGTGGCATGACCGCGAACAGCGCCAATCCGCGTCCGTAAATCTGCGCCCTTTGGCATCAAGGCCCAGATCAGACCACCACCCCAGTCAAACATCACATCCGCCGCCTCAAGCCCCGCAACCACTGCAGGCGCATCCGATGGTTTGACCAAAATCCGCCAAACATCACCATCCTGATCGTGCAACGGGGCCACGTCGCGCACCGCTTGCCAGATCGTCGTAACCTTGACTGGATCAGCCTCAACTTCGACCTCGCCCTCTGCCAACAAAGCCCGTAAACGCTCGACACGATAGCTGACAGAACCCGAAAACCCCTCAAGCCGCAGCATGGTGCGACCTGCGTAATGCGCAGCCCCCGAAACCTCAAACGGCGAGCCAAGCGCGCGCGCCATCACCGTCACCGCACGCGCATCCGACAAGCCGTGCAACATCACACAAGCGCTGGTCTCAACCGTTGGCAGCACTTTAAACGCCACCTCGCTGAGCACCCCCAAAGTGCCGTAAGAGCCCGCCATCAGCTTGACCAAATCATAGCCGGTGACGTTCTTCATCACCCGCCCACCGTTCTTCAAAATATCACCACGCCCATCGACAAAGCGAACCCCGATCAGACTGTCCCGACAAGCCCCCGCCTGCATCCTTCGAGGACCAGAAACATTGGCAGCAACCACCCCGCCAATCGTCGGCACACCACTGGTACCCAACAATCCGCGATGGTCCATTGGCTCGAACGATAGACGTTGATTTTCCGCAGCCAGTGCCGCCTCAATCTCACTCAAAGGCGTGCCTGCGTTTGCCACAATCGTCAGCGCCCCGGGATCATAAAGACTGATGCCGTTGATCGCCGTGGTCGAGAGCACTTGGCCGTCAACCACAACCCCGCGAGTGCCGCCACCAACGATCATCAAAGGCTCGGTCGCACTGGCAATTGCCTCACTCAACTGGGCTTCATCATGGGGTTTCAAGCTCATGATGAAGCCCTCCGCGTCGCCGTGCTGTCCAGTGGAAACACCTTAGCTGGGTTCAATAACCACTTGGGATCAAACACATCTTTGATGCGCAATTGCGCCTCCAAATCCACAGCATTAAACTGCACATTCATCAGATCGCGTTTTTCAATGCCAACGCCATGCTCGCCAGTCAAACAGCCACCGACTTCAACGCATAATTTCAAAATATCCGCCCCCATCGCCTCGCATAATTCAAGGTCGCCCGCCTTGTTGGCATCATACAAAATCAACGGATGCATGTTGCCATCGCCAGCGTGCAACACATTGCCAACCTTCAGCCCGTATTCTTTGCTCAGCTCGCCAATCCGGCGCAAAACATAGGGCAATTCGCTGACCGGAATGGTGCCATCCAAACACATATAATCGTTAATCTGCCCCATCGCGCCAAAGGCCGATTTGCGGCCCAGCCAGATTTTAGCGCTCTCTTCCTCGGACTTACTCTCGCGTAATTCCACCGGATTATGCCGCCGTGCGATCTCCATAATCACCGCCAATTGCGTGTCAATTTCAGCGTCGGATCCCTCGACCTCAACAATCAACAAAGCCTCACAATCAGGATAGCCCGCATGGGCAAACGCCTCGGTCGCCTCGATGCAGGGGCGGTCCATAAACTCAATCGCCACCGGCAAAACGCCCGCCTTGATGATGTCGGAAACGCAAGCGCCCGCCACCTCGCTATTATCAAATCCAATCAACACCGGACGCGCACCTTCGGGCTTTGGTAGTATTTTCAAAGTGGCCTCGGTGACCACGCCCAACTGCCCTTCGGATCCACAAATCAACCCCAGTAGATCCAGCCCACCGGCATCCAGATGTGCGCCGCCAATTTCAACCACGCTGCCATCCATCATCACCATCACCACGCCCAACAGATTGTTGGTGGTGACGCCGTATTTCAAACAATGCGCACCGCCAGAATTCATCGCGATATTACCAGCAATCGCGCAGGCCAATTGGCTAGAAGGATCGGGCGCATAGAAGAAGCCATTTGCCTCAACAGCCCCCGTCACTGACAGGTTTGTGCGCCCTGATTGCACCCGAATAAACCGGTTGTCGTAATCAGTTTCCAGCACGTCATTCATTCGCGCCACCCCCAAAACCACACAGTCAGCAGTGGGCAACGCACCGCCCGACAAAGAGGTGCCCGCCCCGCGCGGCACCACCGGCACCCCGATCTCGTGACAAATCTTCAATACGGCAGAAACCTCTTCGGTGCTGGTCGGTAAAACCACACACAACGGCGGGCAGCGATAGGCGCTCAGCGCGTCACATTCATAGGCCTTGGTCTGGATCGAATCCGAGATCACCGCGCCCTTTGGCAACACCGCCTGCAACCGCGCCACGATCTGCGTTTTTTTGGCGATAACACTGGCGTTTGGCTCTGGCATTTCCATTGGCGATGTCCCTGACCTGATGATTGGTAATAAAATATAACCAATTATCGCAGCTGGCAAGCTTTAACCACATCGGGTAAGGTCCCGCCATGGAACACCTTGATCGCTTACAATTTTTCGGCCCACTTGACCTGATTGCCATCAGCCTGCTGATGCTTGCATGGGTGGGAATCGGCTGGAGCATTGAGCGCACAAACAGCAACCACCCCTCGGTTTCAGTGATTATGACCGAGTATCGGCGCGAATGGATGACCCAGTTCATCACCCGCCAGCCGCGGATTTTTGACTCCAATATCTTGGCCACCCTACGCCAAGGCACCACGTTTTTTGCCTCGGCCAGCATGATCGGCATTGGCGGTGGTCTGGCGCTGATTGGCAACAAAGAACAGCTGCTTGGCATCGCCCAAGACCTGTCATTGCAAAACGCCCCCGCTGTGGTTTGGGAGGTGAAAATTCTGGTTGTTGTGCTGTTTCTGGGCAATGGTTTTTTGAAATTCGTCTGGTCGCACCGGCTGTTTGGCTATTGCGCCGTGATACTGGCCTCGGTGCCAAATGACACCAGTGATCCGATCTGCGTGCCCCGCGCCGCCCAAGCCGCCGAAATTAATATCACCGCCGCGCGCAGCTTTAACAACGGCTTACGCTCGCTGTATTTCGCGCTTGGCGCACTGGCATGGCTGTTGGGCGCAATCCCATTATTGCTGGCCACCGCCCTGACCGTCTTGATCCTGTGGCGGCGTGAATTTGCCTCGCATTCCCGCAGTGTTTTGCTGCAAAAAGGCTGATCCAACCTCACAGTATCATGACGCGACAAACCGGCCCGACACTGACAAACTCCGCCCAAAGGAGCGCCTGTGATGAAGCTGACCGCACTTGCCCTAGCCCTGCTGCCCCTGCCCGCATTGGCCGATGATCCAATCGTTGAAAGCGCGCAGGCACAGCGCACTGGTGACACATGGAATTTCGCCGTTACCCTGTCGCATCCCGACAGCGGTTGGGCGCATTACGCCGACGGTTGGGAGGTGCTGGACATTGAGGGCAACCGCCTTGGATATCGCCCGCTGGCACACCCACACGAACATGAGCAACCCTTCACGCGGTCTCTGGATGGCGTCGATATTCCGACCGGAACCAACACTATATTGATCCGCGCTCACTGCCTGATTGATCAGCGCCGCCCCTCGCGCAACCACGCCCCCACCGTCAACATCATCGCCAACAACAACGTCAGCCATGCAGGCAGCAACGGCGTCAGGGTCACATCCGTTGTCAAATACGCCGCGCGCGGGGTCAGCCCCAGCCAACCGCGCCCCGCCGCAGGACGACCTAAACGTACGTTTCGCAAACTCGGCAACCCGTCCTCAATCGCAAACACACCGCCCCGCATCGCATCTGTCACAGGCAGCAGTTTTTCACCAGTCGCAATGGTCTCTTCAAACTCGCGCGGTGCCGAGGGACCAAGCGCGATCACCGCCTTTTTGTCACCATCCGTCAACCGGTACAGCCCAATCTGCGGCCCCTGAAACTCGGCCTGATAACGCCCCGGCGTCACCTGTTTCAACGGCACCGTAATGACACGGCCATCCGGCGTTGTGACCTCGACATCATCAACAACCTCGCCCAATGTGCGACGAATAATCGTCATGGTTTGGCCCTGCGCTTGCGCCCACAACGCCTCTTCCTCCAGCTCAGGCTCCTTCATCATCCAATGCGCCAAACGACGCAGCAATTCCAACTGCGGTCCGCCGCCCTCATAGCCCCGATCCCATAACCACGATTGATCCGAGGCCAGCAACGCCACCCGCCCCTCGCCAACCCGATCCAGCACCAACAATGGACGCGCATCAATGCCGGTCATCACCGTGTCACCAGATGTGGCCTCAACCTCAATTTGGCGCAACCAACGGCCCCAATTCGGGCCATCAGCCTCACCATCTTCTGGCGCACGCGCGGGCGAAAAAGCCTCCAACCCTTCGGTCACCGGATGGCGCGCCCCGATCTCAGATAACAACGGTTTATAGCCTTGCTCCAACACCCGCGCCGTGGGTCGGGCTGGCAAAATATCAGCCAAGGCAGAATGATAAATACTGTCAGCCGATGCAAAATCTGGCCCCGCCGCCACCATCACCGCGCCGCCGTTTTTGACATAGTCCCGCACTGAATCCAGATAGACACCAGGCAAAATTCCACGACGTTTGTAACGATCAAAAATGATCAAATCAAAGCTGTCGATCGTGTCGATGAACAGCTCACGCACAGGAAAAGCAATCAGCGATAATTCCGAAACCGGCACCCCGTCCTGTTTTTCTGGCGGCCGTAAAATGGTGAAATGCACCAGATCAACCGAGCTGTCAGATTTCAACAAATTGCGCCAAGTCCGCTCGCCCGGATGTGGCTCGCCCGACACCAGCAAAACCCGCAAACGATCACGCACCCCGTTGATCTGCACCACCGCCACATTGTTGCGGTTGGTCAGCTCGCCCACCGCCTCGGGCACCGTGAACTGGATCACGTTCAGCCCACCATGCGGCAGCTTTACCGGCAGCTCAAGATCCTTACCAACCTGCACGGTAAAACTCTGAACAGGCCCACCATCCACCGAAATCAGCAACTCGGAGCGCGCGCCCAAAGCCGCCGGAACCGCACCTTGATCATCAATCCGCAGGGTCAAAACCACCTCTTCGCCAAGGATGGCAAAGCCGGGCGCATTCTTCACAGTCAAACGCCGATCCCAATCAGTTTTGTGCCCCGTCAGCAAGGTATGCACGGGCACGTTGACGACCGGCGCCAGATCGACATCATGCACCTGCCCATCCGTCAGCAACAACACACCGGCAAGCCGCGATTGCGGGATTTCAGCCAGCGCTTCGGCCAGTGTTCGCATCATCAAAGTGCCGCCATCACCATCAGCATCAGCATCCGGCACCGAAGCGATGCGCAATTCAGTGTTGGGACGGGCGATGATACTGGCGCTCAAATCACGCAGCGCACGGGCCGTTTGATCAGCACGATCACTGATATTCTGGCTGGCGCTTTCGTCCACCACCAGCAGCACAATGTCGGACAAAGCCTCGCGGTCTTCTTGTTGCAACGACGGGTTTGCAAGGGTGGCCAACAACACCAGCGCCGCCAACCCGCGCCAGATCCAGCCCGCCAATCCGCGCCAGATAGCAAAACCAACAAACGCAAAAACCACCGCCCCAAGCGCCGACAAAAACAGCCACGGGATGATCGGGGAAAACAGGATTGAACCGCTCATATCATTGCCCCAATCGGTCAAGCAACGCGGGCACATGCACCTGATCGGATTTATAATTTCCAGTCAAAACATGCATGATCAGATTGACGCCAAACCGGTAGGCAATCTCGCGCTGCCGCTCGCCACTATAGCCGCGCCCGACCCGAAACATAAACGCCCCGCCATTATCAACGGCCCAAGCCGCGGCCCAATCATTGCCGCCAATAATCACCGGCGTCACCCCGTCATTCAGGTTGCGAAACGGCATCCCCTCAGCACGTTCAGCATCAGCAGGAGCAGCCTCGACCCAAACATCACGCCCCACATAACGGCCCGGAAAATCCTGCAGCAAATAGAAACTTCGGGTCAAAACATGGTCCTCAGGAACAGGCTCAAGCGGCGGAATATCCAGCCCCAGAGCCAGCTGTTGCAGCTTGCGCCCCTCGGCAGTGATGCCGGTGCCATAACCGGCAATATCGCCATCGCGGGTGTCAAACATAATCATCCCACCGCCGCGCAGATAGCGGTTCAACTTGGCATAGGCGGCTTTACTGGGCAGCGGTTGGCTGGCCGTAATCGGCCAATATAGAAACGGTAAAAACGCCAGTTCGTCACGTTCCAGATCAATCGCAATCGGATTGGCAGGCTCAATGGTTGAGCGCCGAAACAGCACATCCGACAGCCCCATAAGACCGGCATGCGCGATCTCGTCAACGGCAGCATCACCCGTTATCACATGCGCCAACACCACCTCGGCGGTGGCGTTGATGGCAAAATCATCCGACTGTGCCAAGGCATGATCCGGCGACATCATACCCAGCACAATCAGCGTGGCAACGCCAGTACTGCGCGGGCCAAATAAGCGGCCTGACAACCATAAAGACGCCAAAACATCCAACATCAACAATGCGAGTGCCGCTGCCAGAAACCCGCCCTTCAACAAGGTTTCACGCAGGTCCGACAGCCCCTCAACGGTGACGTCTGCAGGCCATTTCACTGCCGACAATACGGTCTCAGCCCCAACTGCATTCACCGCCATACGACGCCCCTCACTCTGATAAACGCCGGGCGGCATCATGGCGCTGACCACGCCTGTCGCCAAGTCTTCGCCCTTAATGCCTGCCATTGAACCGGCCTCGGCCAACTGCCCAAACCCGTCCAAAACCTGCACCGGCGCCCATGTGGTTCCGGCCAAATTCTCATCACTCAGCGCACCTTGATGCGACGTGACCGCCAGCCGCTCCAGCATCTGCACGAACAACCCCGACAATGGCAAACTGGACCACTGCGCGTTGGCGGTGACATGGAACAACACCACCTGCCCCAGCCCAATTTCCTTGCGTGTCACCAGCGGCGTGCCATCGGCCAAAGACGCAATCACACGGCTGGCCAAGTTCGGATCAGGCTGCGCCAACACCTGCGATGTCACCGTCACATCGGCGGGAATTGTCAGACCAAAAAACGGCGACGCGTCAGGAAACGGTTGCAACGCCTTTGGCTGCCCCCAGCTCATCGCACCGCCCACAGATCTGCCGCCCGCCCGCAAGCGCACCGGCATCAACGCATCCTCAACCATCCGGCTTAAATCACTCGCCGCCAGCCGTGGTCCGGCGAACCGCAACAGCAATCCGCCAGCCTCAACCCACTCGATTAAATCAGCTTCTTGCCCCGTGGTCAGCACCGCCACATCGGCCAACACAATCACATCGGGGTTCGCGGGCAACACATCTTCTAGCCCACCTTTGATCAGGTCCGCGCTCGGCTCTAAAGCTTGGTTCAAATAGTGCAATGGTGACAAAAGTTGCAGCCCTTCACGTGCGTCATGCGGGGCGATCAACGCAACCTCACGACGGCGCAATCCATCATCTGTCAAGCTGACGGCACCCGCTGAATGCAAGCCCTGAATGGCAAATCGCGATATCCGGTTTCGCAATTCCGGCGGCAGGCTCAGCGCCACATCTGCGGTGCTTTCACCGGCTTCAAACACCACATCCACCCGCGCCAATTCACGTTCTACACCGTTCGGATCCAGCCCAATCGCCGTCACCGTCACGGACCTCATAGCACCCACGTCACTGCGCAACACGGTGATCTGCAACGCGCCGTCACGGAATTGAACAGGCCGCAAACCCAGCACCGAGCGCGGGTCTTGCAACACCGTCAACGCCCCCTTGGCCTTGAATGCCTTAACCAAAATCTCGCGCCCCTCAAAGGCCAGACCGTCCGACACCCAATAGGTGTCAAACCCGTCTGCACCAAACCGGGCCGACCATGCCACAATATCCTCGCGACTGGGCTGCCACGCCTGCGGCTGTATTCCGGCCAATCGGGTTTGCCAAATATCAGCGGATAGAAACTGCATTTCGGTTTGCGGTAAGTCCGTCAAAACCGCCAACGACACCACCCGCCCCGCGCGCGAAGCTTCTTCAAGCAAGCCCGCAATTCGGTCTTGACGCTTGGTCCAATCCGCCGCATCCGCCCATGTGCCATCGACCACGACCAGCAATGGCCCTGCACCGCTGCCACTCTCTTTTGGGTTCAAAACCGGCCCCGAAAACCCGATGATCACGGCCGCCGCCGCCAACATCCGCAACAACATCAACCACCACGGGGTTTTGTCGGCATGGACCTCGTCATCGGCCAAGCCCAGCAGCAACACCACCCCGGGAAAACGGCGCTTGATCGGCGCTGGTGGCACGGCGCGCAGTAAAATCCACAGGATTGGCAGGGCCGCCAAACCCAGCAACAACCACGGTGCGCTAAATCCAATCGGGCCAAGGCTAAACATCAACGCCGCCTTTCCAACGCATGATAGAGCCACATCAGCGCCACCGATCCTGCGTCATTGCTGTGATGGCAACTGTAGTGCCAACCGGTGGCGTGGGCCAAATCTGCCAAGGCTGCTTTGCGTTCTGCCAAGCGCTGCAAATAACGATCCCGCAGATCGCCCGCCTTCAAAGTTTCATGGCGCACACTGCCCGCCATGCTTTCAAAAATCGTGCGCCCATCAAACGGAAACGCCTCTTCTTGCGGATCCAAAATCTGCAACAAAGCGCCCTTAACACCGCGATCTGCCGCACCCGTTAGCGCCACCTTCACTGCCTCAAAATTGCCCATGAAATCGGAGATGAACACCGCGCGGGTGTTGGGGCGAATACCGTGAACTTCGGGCGCGCCAAAATCAACCTGATCCACTTGTGTCGCTAATTCTTGCGCCATCCGCAGCAATTGCCCCTGCCCGCTGCGCACCGGATTTGCGCTGTTGCTCAAGCCAACTCGCTCGCCACCGCGCACCAACAAGGACGCAATCGCCAGCCCCAAAACCTGCGCGCGCGTAGCCTTACTGACCAAATCCTTGGCCGAGGAAAACTGCATCGAGGCCGATTGATCAACCCAGAGCATCACCGATTGCGCCGCCTGCCATTCTTTTTGCCGAATGAAATGCACGTCTGATCTGGCCGAGCGCCGCCAGTCAATTTGGCGCGCCTCATCGCCATCAACCGCCACACGGTATTGCCAAAACTCATCGCCATTGCCGGAATGTCGCCGCCCATGTTCGCCCAACAAAACCATCGCCGCCAAACGCTCAGCCTCGGCCAACAACGGCGGCAAAGCCCCCGCCAGCTCGGCTGATTTGCGTCTGAAGGCGGCAGCTGTTGTCACGCAGCGGCCTCGGTTTTGGCCAGCCCCGCCACCACATTATCAATCAATCCACCCAGCGTTTCGCCGCGCGCTTTGGCGGCAAACGTCAGCGCCATCCGGTGCTTCAAAACTGGCCGCGCCATGTCGATCACATCATCCAGCGTTGGTGCCAATCGCCCATCCAAAAGCGCCGCCGCCCGCACCATCAACATCAGAGCTTGCGCCGCCCGTGGCCCAGGCCCCCACGATACATTTTCGCGCACAGCATCACTGGCCAACACATCATCAGGACGGCACCCGCGCACCAGATCAAGGATCATCTCCAACACCGCATCGCCAACCGGCATCCGGCGCAACAAAGTCTGCGCGTCCAGTAATTCTTGGGCCGTGAACACCTGCGAAACCTCAGCCTCCTCAACACCAGTGGTCGCCAAAATAATGGCTTTCTCAGTGGCTCGATCAGGATATTCCACATCTATCTGTACTAAAAACCGATCCAACTGCGCCTCTGGCAGCGGATATGTGCCCTCTTGCTCAATCGGGTTTTGCGTTGCCAGCACATGAAACGGCAGCCCCAAATCACGCTCTTTCCCAGCGATCGAAACCTGCTTTTCCTGCATCGCTTGCAACAGCGCCGACTGGGTCCGCGGCGAGGCGCGGTTGATCTCGTCGGCCAACAACAATTGGCAAAAAATCGGCCCCTCAATGAAACGAAACGCCCGCTTGCCATCTGCCCCATCGTCCAACACTTCAGAACCCAAAATATCGGCAGGCATCAGATCCGGCGTGAACTGTATCCGCGCGCCGTTCAGGCCCATCACGGTTGATAACGCATCCACCAAACGGGTTTTTCCAAGCCCCGGCAGACCGATCAACAGACCATGCCCACCACACAACAAAGCGCTCAATGTCAGGTCAACAACACGGCTCTGGCCGATGAAACGCTGCGAGATCGACGCCTTGGCCTCGGCCAATTTAGCCCCCAACACTTCGATATCAGCAACCAGATTTTCAGCTTTACCCATGACAAGTCTCCCATAACGCGGTTATGACAGTATTAGACGGGCAAACGGCATGGGATTCAAACGGCAAACGCTATGACAGATGAAAACATTGTGAAAGCATCGGCAGAAAGCCTCGCATCTGCGGCGCGCAAGGCCTCGAAGGGCGGATTGCCGCCGGTGCATCTGTGGAACCCCGAATTTTGCGGTGATCTGGACATGCGGATTGCGCGGGATGGTACTTGGTTTTACCTCGGCACTCCGATTGGGCGGCCAGCGCTGGTGCGGCTGTTTTCCACCATTCTGCGACGTGATGGCGATGATTATTTTTTAATCACCCCAGTGGAAAAAGTAGGCATTACGGTTGATGACGCGCCCTTCGTGGCGGTGGATTTTGAAGCCACCGGCAGCGGCACGACGCAAAGCTTGCGGTTTGAAACCAATGTTGGCGATCACGTCACCGCTGGTGCAGACAATCCGATCCGCGTGGAACGTGATCCGGACACCGGCGAGCCTGCGCCCTACGTGATGGTGCGTGCCAATCTTGAGGCCCTGATTGATCGCAAAAGTTTCTATCGACTTGTTGATATTGGCGCCCATCATGACGGTTGGTTCGGGCTGTGGTCTGATGCTACATTCTTTCCAATGATCCCAAGTGACGAGCTGCCATAAGATGCCAATATTCTGCGCCAACCTGACGATGATGTTCACCGAACACGCTTGCATTGATCGGTTCAGGATCGCCAAAGAAGCTGGCTTTGACGTGGTCGAAATCCTGTTTCCCTATGACCATCCGGGCCAGGAAATGCGCTCGGCCTTGATCAAGCACGATCTGAAACTGGCGCTGATCAACACCCCGCCGCCGAACTGGGCTGGTGGTGGTCGCGGCTATGCAGCGATCACGAATGGCGAGAAACGCTTTCGATACGATTTCAAACGCACCATGCGTTATGCCCAGCTGCTAAAACCGACGCATATCCACATCATGGCAGGTCGCGCCAATGGGTCGGTTGCCCACGCGACATTCATCAAAAACCTAAAATGGGCCGCCGAACATGCCCCGAAACAAAGCCTAACAATCGAGCCGATCAACCAGACCGACATCCCCGGCTATTTCCTGCATGATTTCGACCAAGCCGCCGAGATTTTGGACGAGGTTGCAGCGCCAAATCTGGGTCTGCAATTTGATGCCTATCATGCCCATATGATCACCGGAGATCTGCCCGCCACATGGGACAATCATGGCCACCGTGCTGTGCATATCCAGATCGCGGGTGCCGAAGGGCGCCATGAACCCATCGGCGGCGACATCGACTATCCGGCCTTTTTTGAACAACTGGATTCAGAGGGTTACAGCGGCGTGGTCAGCGGCGAATACAATCCAAAAGAGCACACCCATGACGGGCTAGACTGGATGAAATCCACAAGCCCTTAGCGCTTTCTTCTTTTTCAAAATATCCGCGCCGCAGGCATATGTTTTTTAGCCTGCGGCGCGGATATTAGTGAAAAGAAGAATTAATGCGCCTCAGCCCAATTCGCGCCTTGGCCTGCATCCACGATCAATGGCACATCCAGCTTCACGGCGGGCATCGCGGCCCCCTCCATCACTTCGCGCACCACTTTGGTGACATCGGCAACGGCATCAGTATCGACCTCAAAGATCAATTCATCGTGGACTTGCAGCAGCATTTTGGCAGGCAAACCGTCAATGGCGGCGGGCATTCTGATCATCGCACGGCGAATAATATCGGCCGCGGTGCCCTGAATTGGCGCGTTGATCGCGGCGCGTTTGGCGAACCCTGCGCGTGGGCCTTTGCTGCCCATTTCAGGCGTATGGATTTTTCGGCCAAACAGGGTTTTGACGTATTTGTGCTCTTTGGCGTATTCCACGGTCGCCTCCATATAGGTGCGTATTTCGGGGAAACGTTCAAAATAGCGATCAATAAATCCTTGCGCTTCTTTGCGCGGAATCCGCAGATTACGGGCCAGACCAAAGCCGGAAATGCCGTAGATCACTCCGAAATTAATCGCCTTGGCTTGGCGGCGAATGTCGGGCGTCATTTCATCCAGCGGCACATTGAACATCTCGCTCGCGGTCATCGCGTGGATATCCAGCCCGTCGTGAAACGCCTGTTTCAGCGCATCAATATCGGCGATATGCGCCAAGATCCGCAGCTCGATTTGACTGTAATCCAGCGACAGCAGAACCTTGCCCTCATCGGCAATAAACGCCTCGCGAATGCGCCGTCCATCCTCACTGCGCACCGGAATATTTTGCAGGTTCGGGTCACGAGAAGCCAGCCGCCCCGTGTTGGCCCCAGCGATCATATAGGAGGTGTGCACGCGTCCGGTTTCGGGGTTGATGTGCTCTTGCAGCGCATCGGTGTAGGTCGATTTCAGCTTGGACAATTGCCGCCAATCCAGCACGCGGGCGGGCAGATCATGGCCCATCGCCGCCAAATCTTCCAGCACATCAGCGCCGGTGGCATAGGCGCCGGTTTTGCCTTTTTTACCGCCCTCAAGCCCCATTTCATCAAACAGGATTTCACCCAGTTGTTTGGGTGATCCAACGTTAAATGGTCGCCCCGCCAGCGCGTGAATATCGGCTTCAAGCCCTGCCATTTTTTGTGCAAAATTGTTCGACATCCGGCTCAGAGCATCGCGGTCAACCTTGATGCCGTGCATCTCCATCTCAGCCAAAACCGGCACCAGCGGGCGTTCCATGGTTTCATAAACCGTGGTCACCTGCGCCACATGCAAACGCGGCTTGAGCACTTGCCACAGGCGCAGGGTGATGTCGGCATCTTCGGCCGCATAGGGCACCGCATCGGCGACTTTAACCTTGTCAAAAGTGATCGCAGATTTGCCAACACCAAGCAGTGGTTTGATCGGGATCGGGGTGTGATCCAGATAGCGCTCTGACAGCGCGTCCATGCCGTGATTGTGCAGCCCCGCATGCAGCGCATAAGACAACAGCATGGTGTCATCGATCGGCGTAATCGCGATGCCGACGCGGGCAAAAATTTTGGCGTCGTATTTCATATTCTGGCCAATCTTCAGGATGCTTTCATCCTCAAGCATCGGTTTGAGCATGGTTAAAACCACGTCCAAGGCCATCTGCCCCTCGGCCAGCGCGTCAGACGCAAACAGATCATCGCCCGCCGATTCCTTATGGGTGAGCGGGATGTAGCAAGCCTGCCCCGCCTCAACACACAGCGAAATTCCGACCAGATCGACCCGCATGGTGTCCAGCCCCGTGGTCTCGGTATCAACAGCAACATAACCGCGCTCATAGATCCGCTCAATCCATTTGGTTAGCGCGGCAACATCCTTGACCCACTCGTATTTAGCGGTGTCAAACGGCACCGCATCAGGGGCAGAAACCGGCGCGGCCACCTCGACAACTTCGGGCGTTTCAACGCCCATGTTCGCTGCCACACGCCGCGTCAAAGTGCTGAACCCCATCTCGTTCAGAAACGCCATCAGCACCTCTGGCTCGGGGTCTTTCATCTCGAGACTGTCCAGCGTGAAATCCAGATCCATATCCGGCACCAGCGTCACCAGATCACGCGACAAGCGGATCAGATCAGCGTTTTCAAGCAAGCTTTCGCGCCGCTTAGGCTGCTTAATCTCGCCAGCCCGCGCCAGCAACGTATCCAAATCACCGTATTCATTGATCAACAAAGCCGCGGTTTTAATGCCAATGCCCGGTGCGCCCGGCACGTTATCGGCACTGTCGCCAGCCAGCGCTTGCACATCGATCACCCGATCAGGCCCAACCCCGAATTTCTCATGCACACCTTCAACGCCAATGCGTTTGTTCTTCATCGCGTCCAGCATCTCGACGCCGCCGCCGATCAGCTGCATCATATCCTTGTCAGAACTGATGATCGTGCAACGCCCACCGGCATCACGCGCCTGATTGGCAAGAGTGGCGATAATGTCGTCGGCCTCGAAGTTCTTGACCTCAATGCAGGCGATGTTAAAGGCGCGGGTCGCATCACGCGTTATCGGAAATTGCGGACGCAAATCCTCAGGCGTGGGCGGCCGGTTGGCTTTGTATTTGTCGCACATGTCATTGCGAAATGTCTTGCCAGAGTGATCGAAAATCACCGCCACATGGGTCGGCGCATCCGCCCCCTTGTTGGCCTCGATCTGCTTGTACAGCATGTTGCAAAATCCGGCCACAGCGCCAATTGGCAGCCCGTCAGATTTGCGCGTCAGTGGCGGCAGCGCATGATAAGCACGGAAAATAAACGCCGAGCCATCAATCAGGTGCAAATGGCAACCTTTACCAAAACTCATATTATTCTCCTTGAACCACACTTTAGGCTGGAGCCGATGCCCCAGTTCATCGCCACTGAAACGCGCCCGCTATAAGGGAGCGGTGAACATTTGGGCTGTTTTAAGTCTTCTCAACGTAATCGCTGTGAATGAATTTGGTGTCGCAATAGCCGCATTCGACCCAGCCAAGATCATTGGGGATTTGCAGCCAGACGCGCGGGTGCCCGTTTGCGCCGCCGCCGTCACATGACACTTTGAATTTATCGACAACTACGGTTTCGGGGGCTTGGGTGGTCATGGTGGCTCCATTCATCAGGTTTAGCGCGCAATGATAACGATCCACGGCGCAGGAACAAGCCGCCAATCACAGCTTTTACGGCCGAAGCGTGCAGCCGCGATCTGTAGCCTTGTGATGCCCAGCCGTTGCTATCGCATCGAAATCCTCATATTATTAATATTGCATTTCCCATCTGTATAAAAAGTAGCCACAATGCCAGAAACCACCGCCCGCCCCCAAGTTTTCAGCAAAGCCCTGTTTTGGATTTTGGCTGTCCTACCCTTTGTGCTTTCGATCCTGAAATATTCGCGCTGGGAAACCTACGGTACATTTGATTTCTACGCCTTTCACATGGCGGGCATTCTGGCCAATGAAGGCCAGGCAATGCTGGCCTATGACTGGGACAGGTTTGTGGCGCTGTTCGGCGAGCAATATGGCAGCACCGGCAGCCTGCCTTGGTTTTACCCACCGATTTTGCTGCCATATGCACAAGCGCTGGCCCTGTTTCAAGTCTCGACAGCCTATCTTGTTTTCTGCTTTTCCAGCTTGGCGTCTTATTATCTGACCGTGTATTTTCTGTTTCGCAGCCAGTTCAAAGAGATCATCATTTTATCAGCATTCCCGCTGATCATCCCCATTGCATTTGGCCACCCCACAATCTTGTTTCTTGTGGCTTTGTTGCTGGCCTACAGGCTCTCACGCCATGCTCCGGTGTTGGCGTTGATTGCCTTAACCCTAATCGCAACAAAGCCGCATGTCGGCGGGATAATCCTGTTTTTATACTTCCTAAAGACCGCCCCCAGATCAATACTGCCATCGCTGGCGATTGCGGTTGTTGCGATAATATCAACCAGCCTGTTTTATGGCAGCGACATCTGGTTTGCGTTTTTGGCCCACCTAAAAGAGGCCTCGCAAAGCGTGCTGTCTTCGCAAATTGAAAACCCTTTCAGAGCGTCGGTTTATGTGGCCCTCGCGCCCTACGACATGCCGGCATTCATCAGATGGCTGCTACACCTGACGACGCTGGTCGCGATTTGCGGGCTCGGGGCCTATGCCTTCAAGGATGAAAAAACCGATCGGTTTTGGGTGGTTGCGGGCATTGCCGCATTTTTCACCAGCCCCTACATCGTGTTGTACGACTATACTCTGCTGCTGTTTCCATTGATTTTAGTGCTGAAAAATTCGGATATCCAGACAAGCCGCCCATGGGTTCTGGCCGTGCTTTTTATCGAATTTATCCCGATGGCGCTGATTGAAATTCCACCTGCCTATAAGTTTAATTTCTCAGCGATTATGCTCTTTACGGTCGCGGTCTTGATGGTCAAAATCAAGAGCCGCTCCCCGAACGCATGGCTCATGAACAAACGCGCTGATCCGTGAGCCTTCCCTACGGGCGGTGCAACATCCGGCCCAACGGCCGCCCGCCAAGAATATGCGTGTGCAAATGCAGCACCTCTTGCACCGCATGCGCCCCCGAATTGGCAATCAAGCGATAGCCATTGCCACCGCTGCCAGGCTCAACGTCCAACTGCTTGCAAACTGCGCCAATTGCGCGGGTGTAATCGATGATTTCAACGTCAGATGCTGCGGATGCGAAATGATCGTAACAGACATACGCCCCCTTCGGAATCACCAACACGTGATGTGGAGCCTGCTCGCTTATGTCGTTGAATGCCAACGAATGTTCAGTCTCAAGCACCTGTGAGCAGGGGATTTCCCCGCGCAAGATTTTAGCAAAAATATTCTGGTCGTCATAGATATAGGGCATCGATATTCCTTTAATCCGTGAACAGGTAATCTGTCGCCGCAATCTCGCGAGCTATTTCGTCTGATACGCCAAGGAACTCGGCCAAAACAAGCGCGTTTTCCTGAACCGAGCCCCCTTCTCGCATCCGGTAGTGTTTGTCAAAACCCACATCTCGAATGCGGTCACTCTCAAACACCACATCATAGCGAATGGTTGGCAGCAGGTTGTTTATGGTCTCGATCGGGGTGCGATCGCCCGCCAGACCAACCCGTTTGGCGTGACCAATCAGGTAGTCATCACTGAAGTTACACTCGATCTCGAGCATTCTGGTTCGAGAGCGATCCGCATAGAAATCACGCAATAAATCCACATTGTTAGGGTCAAAACAGACCAACATTTTGTTGGTATTGTAATAATCAAACAGCATTCGCATCAGGGCACGGCGGTGGCGGGTGCGTTTACCCAACGTTGACTGGATGCCCCCCAAATCGGGCAGCTTGCAGCCCTCCTCGTCAAACATATATTCGATCACATCCAGATCGGTGGTCTGGCGGATTTTTTCCACCAATCGCTTGGCGACGTGCCATTTTTTACAAGCCACAATCAACAGTTCGCGCTCGCGGCCCAAGGTGCTTTCGGTTTCCCAGAACCGTTGCGCAAAACGCCGACCAATTCGGCCACGTCCCGTGAGAAACTTGAACAGGCTGCGACCCTCGTCCGAGATTTTAAAATCAATATCCTCGCTGGCATAGAGCTTGCCCAAACGCAGTTTTAAATCATTGGCTTCGGGGCTAATCTTGCGGGCGAACATGAAATTTTGACTGAGCAGAAGATCATAATGATCGTTGTAAAACGTGGTCGGCATGCCGTAATCCGAAAAAATTAAAAATGTCAGCGTCCGACACTCAATTTCATTTTCCGGCACCAGATGCCGCACCAGGGTTTGGAAAAAAGTCTCGTCCGGAATCCAAGTGGTGCGGAAAAACCGCATCACGTCTTTGCGCTCGCGGGTGAAATTCAAGATCCATTCCACCGTGCGACGGCGCAAACACCACCACTGGCTGCCAATCATCATCTGTAAATCAGCGGGGATTTCCCGCGTCAGCCCCAGTTTCTCCTGGATCTTGAAGGCAGCGTAAAACCGTTTGGTCTGAGTGCGCTCATTAAAAAAATGCCGGTAAACCAGTCGCTCGTCTTTCCAGCCGGTTTTGATCCAGTCACTTTCAAAAAAATCATGGCTCTCGATGTAGTCGGTATCATTATCATCCAGAAACTGGTGCACATAATTGGCGGATTTGATCGGCATGCAATCGCCCGACAGCATGTAAAAATGCGTGGCCCGAGGAAAAGCCTCGACCGCGACATTGAGCGCATTCAGCGTCGCCTGCACCAAAGACCATGCGCCCCAACCACATTTAATGCGCTTTTTGGCGAACGCAACACTGGGGTTGCCCTCCAAGGCCTCTTGGATTTGCCTAAAAGACGCAGGATTGGCACTGGCATCAAAATGGATCGCGATACAATCACCAGCCGCGGTCAGCCGCTCAGCTTGTCTGATGATCGAATCAGGGTCCTTGTGACAAAGTAGAATGAAGGCGGTTTTTGCCATTTTAGAAACTGAACCCCGAAAAAACTGGCGATTATTACCTAAATAGCGCAAATGGACGTTGAATATACAGCATTTATTTGCTTTTTTAGAACTAATTATCGTTAGGTAACGTTCTGAGTGTGACACAATTATTAGAAGCGAGTGTTAATATGGGTTTTCCCGGTGTGTGGATGACGGAAAGCGAAAGTCTGGTTTACCGCGTGGTTCCAAAATGTGCGTGTTCGACCATTGGCCAAATTATGTATTATTCCGATCATGGTGAGTTTTTCGATGGCGACATCCATGATGCAAAAGCCAAGATGCACAAATGGGGGATCGAGGCCAGCCAGCCGATCATCGAGGCCAACATCGCCAATCACGCCTCGCCGGCCTTTACCTGTGTGCGCAACCCATACGGGCGTATTCTTAGCTCGTTTTTTGATAAAATATGCGGAATTCAGCGCAACGGTCAGCGCTATCGCGGCAAACTGGTGCCACTGCTGATCCAGAAATACGGCATTGAGGTGGGTGATCCTGAAACAGGGTTCGAGTTTGATCAGATCAAATCGTTTCGCCGTTTTTTACTGTTTGCCCGCGATACCATCCGCTGGCGTCGTCCGATGGACCCTGACATTCACTGGTCAGCGATGTCGGGCCATATTTCGACTTTCATCATGAATGGCGGCCGCTACGACCACATTTTTCCGACCGAGAGCTTCAACGAGGGTATGCAAACAGTTTTGGATGGAGTCGAAACCAAACACGCTGTCGATCTGGCCAAAATCCCGCGTTTTAACAAATCAGAAGGCCACGGCCCCAAGCGCGCCCATCCGATTGGCGATTATTTCGACGATATGTCGATGCATCTGGTCTATGAAATTTACAAACGCGATTTCAATTTGTTCAAATATGACGTCAATGATCCGAACAATAAAATGCCTACCGGTGAAATTGATCTGGATGAAATTCACGCCAAACTTGGGCCAAAAGTCTAAGGTAAAACCTTATACCTCCGGCGGGGATATTTGCCCGAAAAAGAAACACAAAAAAGAATGCGCCTCGCTATGCGTCAACATACCGAGGCGGCTTCTCTTTCGGCGGTCATCGGCGTCCCCGCCTGTACCGCAGCCCATGTTATGGACAATTTAATTAAAATCCGGTTTCTTTTTCGGATAAATATCCCCGCCGGAGGCATAAAGCTTTACGACACCAAACCGCTTTCTTTAAACAGATCATTCAAATCTGCCTCGGCCCGCGCCCCAATATGGCTGATCACTTCAGAGGCTGCGACACAGCCCATGTTGCCACAGGTTTCCAGATCATACCCATTCGTCAACCCCCACAGGAATGCACCGGCAAACAAATCACCAGCCCCTGTTGCATCGACAATATCCGTCGGAATCGCAGGCGCATGCCAGCGCTTGCCACCGGACAGAATATGCGCGCCCTGATCGGAATCAGTACAGGCGACAATCTCGATCTCGGCCGCCGCCATTTCCAGCGCCGCATCAAAATCCTCGGTCTGGTACATCGACAACATTTCAGCCCGATTACAGAACAATAAATCCACATCCGATTTGATCATAGCGCGAAACGCATCGCGATGCCGCTCCACACAAAATGGGTCAGACAGCGTCAATGACACCTTACCGCCCGCCGCTTTGCAAGCCGCGTTGGCCTTGGCAAACGCCTCATGGCTTTCAGGCCCGTCAAACCGGTAGCCTTCCAGATAAATCCACTCGGCATCCGCCATCAAAGCCTCGTTAATATCGGAGGGCTGCAAAAATTCAGTCACCCCCAAATAGGTATTCATTGAACGCTCACCATCCGGCGCCACCAACACAATGCAGCGACCGGTTTCTTGCGGTGCATCCGCCCCCGCCAACACAGTATCATAATCCACCCCCTGCGCGCGCAGATCATGGGTAAAAATCGCGCCCAGCTGATCATCCTTAACCTTGCCAACATATGCCACGCGACCGCCCAAATGCGCTGCACCGGCAATGGTATTGGCCGCAGATCCGCCCGAAATTTCAGTGGCAGGCCCGACCTTGTTATACAGCTCCACCGCGCGATCCATATCGATCAGCTGCATGATGCCCTTTTCAATGCCGTTCTCGGCTAGAAAACTGTCATCCGCGTGCGCCAACACATCCACCATCGCATTACCGATACCGACGATTTGATACTTCTTAGTCATTGGGTCTTTTCCTCATAGGGGCAGATATCGCGAATGATACAGTTCGGGCACACAGGTTTGCGCGCCTTGCACACATAACGGCCATGTAAAATCAGCCAGTGATGCGCGTGTTGTTGATAACGAGCCGGAATGTTGTCTTCAATAGCCCGCTCCACCGTATCGACATCTTTTCCCGGCGCAATCCCCGTGCGATTGCCAATCCGAAAGATATGCGTGTCCACAGCTTGGGCCGGTTGATGAAACCACATGTTCAGCACCACATTGGCGGTTTTGCGACCAACCCCTGGCAGACTAACCAGTGCGGCGCGCGAATCCGGTATCACCCCGTCAAACTGATCCACTAAAATCTGGCTCATTTTAATAACATTCTTGGCCTTTTGCCGAAACAGGCCAATGGTCTTGATATGCTCAATCAACCCCACCACGCCCAGATCCAGCATTTTCTGCGGCGTATCAGCCAGCTTGAACAACGCATGCGTGGCCCTATTAACACCCACATCGGTGGCCTGCGCCGACAGCGCCACAGCCACCGTTAACGTATAGGCGTTGGTGTGATGCAACTCGCCTTTTGGCTCGGGTTCCATCTCGTGAAACCGGGCAAACACCTCGCAAATCGTCTGATAATCCATCTGTTTTTCCATGCGATATGTATCTGGAAAACCAAACCAATGGGCAAGCCCTCGATGCACGCTGGCGTAAAATACAAATAAATTGTCTTAAATCCAAGGCGCATTGCCGCTGGATTTTAAGCCCCGCTTAGCCAAAACATCAGAGACTAACCAAAAGAGACAGCCTGAAAGATAGCCAAACCCCATGCAAAAGCACCATGAACCGCCCCGCCTCAAAATCGCGCCCGGTTTTTGTCAGGGCGCCACATTAATGACAGATGAAGGCGCACAACCCGTCGACTGGCTGCGCGCCGGTGACAGGGTGATGACCCGCGATCATGGCTTTCAGAAAATCCTATGGGCCGAGCGCACGATCGCTACGGCCAGTTCCAGAACCCCGCCCCAAATCCGACTTGCGACAGGCTGTGCCGGACACAACATTCCCAAGCAGAATTTTCACCTGCACCCCGACCACCGCATCTTGCTAAAATCGCCACAGATCGAACGGCTGTTCGCCCACCACGAAGCCTTTGTGTCCGCCAGCACCGTCACCAACGGCTGCGAAATCATTGAAACCCACAGTGACCAGCAGGCCTCATATTTTCACATCCTGTTCAAACAACACGAAATCGTACTGGCCGAGGGGCTCTGGGTTGAAAGCTTCTTTCCTGACCCGGCCGCGCTAAACGCCCTGTCCACTGAACAGCAGACCCGCATCCGCGATGCTTCTAGGCGCAGAAATCGACAGTCTACAAACCGCGCGGCACTGCCTGAAATCATGGCAAGCAAAACTGCTGATCCCGCAAAAAATTCAAGGCCCCTACAGGCATCTCTCGGCCGCCTGATCGCACACCGCCTGATCGCAGGCGCCTGATCGCAAACAGATGCGCAAGTTTCGGGTCGCCAGACGTCCCACTCTGGCATAGCTTTGGGCCAACCAAAGGATTTTCCCATGCCGGATCTCACCGACGCCTCCTACCATTACGGCGTCATCAAACGCGCCATTGAGGTGATCGATGCCGCCGATGGCCGCACCTTGTCCCTCGACGCAATCGCCGCAGAGCTGCAAATGAGTCCGGCGCATTTCCAACGCGTGTTTTCAAGATGGGTCGGGGTATCGCCAAAGCGCTTCCAGCAATATCTGACGCTGGGCTACGCCAAAACCCTGCTGCATGAGCAATTCACCACCCTCGCTGTCGCCGATCAGGTTGGCCTGTCGGGCAGCAGCCGTTTGCACGATCTGTTTCTACGCTGGGAATCAATGAGCCCCGGTGAGTTCGCGCGCAAAGGTGACGGGTTGAACATCCGCTATGGCTGGTTCGAGTCACAGTTCGGCTTGGCACTCGCGATGGGCACTGACAAAGGGTTGTGCGGCATGGCGTTCGCCGCCGAAACCGGACGCGAGGCCGCAATGGCCGACATGCGCAGCCGTTGGCCACAGGCCACATTCATTAAAGACAAAGCGCATCTTTCCCCGTGGATCAACGCCGCCCTGAGCCAATCAGGCCACGCCAACCTGCACCTGATCGGCGCGCCATTTCAGATCAAAGTCTGGGAGGCATTGCTGACCATCCCCTCGGCCACGTCACCACCTATTCAGAAATCGCGGCTTGCGTTGGCAGCCCGCAGGCCGCCCGTGCGGTTGGCACCGCCGTTGGCCGAAATCCGGTCAGTTGGCTGATCCCGTGTCACCGCGCTGTGCAAAAATCCGGTGGGCTCGGCGGTTATCACTGGGGGCTGCCGGTCAAACGCGCCATGCTGGCCTGGGAAGGCGCACGCGCCCAAAACATGTGACCCGCATTGGCGGTTTTTAGCCGACTGTGACGCTTGATATTCGATAACATCGCCCAATATTGTATCTGTACCTCATCACAAAACAACAACATCGAGCGAGATAAAAATGATCCACTTCAAAACACCCCTTATGCTTTTGGTCGCGGGCAGCTTTGCGCTGACCGGCTGTATACAACCAAGCCCCGAGCCACAAAACGGTAACACCCGCACCCAAAACGGCGCGCTGATCGGCGCGGGTCTTGGCGCACTGCTGGGCGCCACCAAAGAGAGCGGCAGTGACCGCTTCAAAAATGCCGCGATTGGTGCGGCGCTTGGCGCCGGCCTTGGTGCGATCATCGGCAACCAGATGGACAAACAAGCGGCTGAGCTGCGCAACAGCATGGGCAATGACGTCAAAATCGTGAACACTGGCGACCGGTTGGTCGTCACCATGCCGCAAGACATCTTGTTTGACACCGACAGCGCCTTGGTGCGCGGTGGCTTGCGCAGCGATCTGCACACACTGGCGGCCAACCTGCAAAAATACCCAGACACCACCATTGATGTGCTGGGCCACACCGACAACACGGGCGCTGCGGAGTATAATCAAAACCTGTCATCCCGTCGTGCCAGCGCGGTTGCGAATGTTTTGATGAACGCTGGCGTGCGCCCATCGCGTGTTCGCTCCTTCGGACGCGGCGAAGACGAGCCGGTTTCCAGCAACCAAACCACCGCTGGCCGTCAACAAAACCGACGCGTTGAAATCGTGATCCGTCCGGCTTCATAACCGACCGCATTCATGATGCTGAACATCTTCAAAGGCCGGACCATAGCGTCCGGCCTTTTTAGTTGCCCTTTGGCAAATGCGATCCTATGTTTTTCAGAACCCGAAAGGATCCCGATGCCATTCAAACCTATCCAATCTGAAAAACTGTCGCATTCCGTTGTCATACAGATTGAACAGCTGATTTTGCGCGGTATTTTACGCCCCGGTGAGCGACTGCCGTCCGAGCGCGAACTCAGTGAAAAATGGGCATTTCACGGCCCTCCTTGCGCGAAGCCGTCGCTGATTTAAAGACCCGTGGATTGCTCGACAGCCGTGCTGGCTCAGGCCTTTATGTGTCGGAATCCCTCGGCAGTAGTTTTCCGCCCGCCCTGATCCAGCTGTTTGCCACCCACAGCGAGGCGGTGTTCGATTACCTGCATTTTCGCCGCGACATGGAGGGGCTGGCCGGTGAGCGCGCTGCGCGGTTTGGATCAGACACCGATCTGCAAGTGATCGACACGATCTTTCATAAAATGGAAGCTGCCCACCCCAAACGTGATCCCGAAATCGATGCCGGTTTGGATGCAGAATTTCATCTGTCGATCGTTGAGGCCAGCCACAATGTGATCATGCTGCACATGATGCGCTCGATGTATGATCTGCTGCGCGAGGGGGTGTTTTACAACCGCCAAGCCATGTTCAAACAACGCACCAGCCGCGGCGCTCTTTTAGAGCAGCACCGCAAAATCAACGACGCCTTACAGGCCCGCGCCCCCGCTGGCGCCCGCGCCGCAATCGAAACCCATCTCGGCTATGTTGAGACCGCCTTGTTGGACCAGCAAAAGGTTGATCACAACGAGGCCATTGCGCGCCTACGTCTAAAACATGCGAAGGCGCGCGGCTAATTACTTTTTCATTTCAGATTGAAGCAAGTAGACAGAGGCTCCAAAAATCAGGCTGGTCCCCAACCACATGATGCCTTCTGGCAGGTAGTTATAGACCAGAAAACCCAGTATTATATTGACCGGTTGCTTTACATAATCAAACGGCTGCAAATAGGCCGCATCCGCAATATCGTAGGCCTTAACCAGAAAATATTGCGCGACGGCAACCAAAACACCCACAATCACCACAATCGAAATGGCAATTTCCGTGCTGACGACTGTGATATCTGTCTGGATAATAAAACCCCCACTGAACGCCAAAGCCGCATTGATCGGCGTTAACAGCAGCAGCAAATACAGCGTCAGCGTATCGACGTTTTCAGTCTTGGTCATATGTTTGGTGATCAGCGAATACATCGCCCACATGAAGGACGCGCCCAGTGGGTAGAGCATCGCACTCGTGAACGTGTCAGACCACGGGCTGAGAATGATCATCGCACCGACAAAGCCGATAATAAGCGAGATCCAGCGCTCCTTTGTGACCGTTTCACGCAGCACCAACACCGAGCCGATGGTGACGAAAAATGGCGACGTCATAATCAGCGCAATCATTTGCCACAGCGGCACACCTGAGGAAAACCCAAACACCCACAACTGCACTCCGCCAGCCGCCAAAGCGACGCGAATGATGTGCAATGGCATCTGTGAGGTGGTCAGAGATGTGCGCAAATGTCTAAACATCCACGGCAGGCTGAACAGCAATGCGATGAAGTATTCCCAAAATGCAACTGTGGTAGATTTCAAACCGTAAACCCACGTCAATTGGGTGTTGGCGACATTGATAACCGCAAATAGCAATCCGGCGCCAACCATATAGGCGGCCCCTGTGTACGCAGCACCCCTGGGGGGGTACCCAGCGCTTTTGCGGCTGGTGGTCATTGTTTGAGTCATGGCGTTTGTCCTTTTTCCTAAGCGCACAAGACCCAAGGCAAAACAGGACATTTCGGGCGTGCGACTGAACCACACCCCAAATCCCGCTCTCTTTCATCCGGACTTTAACCGTCGGCTCCGGAATTTAACCGGATCTGCTGACCCTTCCTATTGGAAGGCGCTCGCGGGCTTTCATGTCAATGATTACCGCCGGTGGGGAATTACACCCCGCCCTGAGAACATACCGCCCATGAGTGGGCAGCTCGAAATTGGTAAGGGAAAAATAAGCAGGTGGCAAGATGCATTGGCAGAGTGGCAGTTATGCGGACGAAGCGGCAAGGATGTTGGCAGGGCCATATGAATATCTTACAGTAATACTGTAGAGCTCAAACGGCCTTTTGTGAAAGGCGTTACTGAATAAAATTCATGGGAGGCCAAACATTTGGAATAAAGAATTTATTTAGACGGAAAAAATATGAAATTCCAGACAGTTGGGCAGTGTGCCATCTAGGTAGTGAAAGACGCGCTATGATGCGGATTAACAAACCATTGAAAGATTTTGCTCATAAGGCTGATTTTTCTATAAGCACGATTTTCGCTATACCACTGAGCCATTTCGACGCTGAATCAGATATTCCCTTTGCTTTTGAAAATGCTCTATTCGAACACTTACAGGATGCAGGACTGGGCATAATCGTAGCCGTAGTGACGAACTCTGAAACACGTGACTTCATCACATATACAAAAAATGAAAAGACTGGGCCAAAAGTCGAAAAATTATTGAAGGCCAAATTTCCAAGCGTCGACGTAAACGTGTCCCGTCAGAGTGATACTGAACGACTACCGGCAGATGCCGGTAGGTTCCCGTTTGGAATGTAATTCCAGATACTGAAGTATCACATCGTCCGTGACATTTCCGCTGGTGGTCGAGAAATATCCCCGCGCCCAAAACCGCTGACCCCAATAGCGTTTGCGCAACTCTGGAAATTCGCGT
>JPUR01000156.1 GCA_001321835.1 Marinosulfonomonas sp. PRT-SC04 | reverse complement strand
GGCATGCGGATGCTAACCCCGCGCGAGCAATTCCGCGCCCAAGGGTTTCCCGACACCTACATCATCGATCGCGGCGCAGATGGCCGCGTGATGCCCAAAACCCAACAAACCCACAAATGCGGCAACAGCGTCAGCCCCAACGTGGCGGCGGCACTGGTGGCCGCGAACTGCGCGCATTTGATTGAGAGGGCGACGACATGAGCCGCGAATGCGACTGGAAACCAGCTAAGACGCTATCGCGGAAATTCACAAAATGGCGGTGTATTTGGTGCCGCGCCGAGGTGAAAAATCTAAACGGTGAGGGACCACCAAAAGATTGCCAAGCCATCACCCCCCAGCCAACCAAGCCAGACGAAAGGTAGACCATGCCAGCGCACCGTGATTTCCCTCCAAGACTGATGCCCGCACCTGTGGCTGCGCACTATCTTGGCGTGTCTGAAAGTATGCTGCGCACTCTTGGAATCCCTAGGAGAGAACTGGGTGCGAAAAGGGTCTATGACAAGGCCGACCTTGACGCGCTTGCTGATAATCTGCCCTATGAGATCAAAGCGGGGGAAACGGAATGCGACGAGGCGTTCGGAATATCGTGAGGTTAAAACACTTAAATAAAGCCGGGCATTGGCCGAGCGGTAATCCACGGATGTATTATCGGCCCAAGGGCGAGAAAGCCATTAAGCTTCCCGATTTACCCGTCAATAGTCCAGAATTCATTGCCGCATACGTCAGCGCCTCTGGTGGGCAACAGCCCACAAAGAAACACCTGACTGGCTCCATCGGGGCCGCTGTCAGGGCATATATGGCGTCTGACGCCTACTTGACGATGGCTGGATCAACCAGATCACGCTGGAGTAATTTTCTAGGCGATATTGTCGATAAATACGGCAAAGCCCCGATTGGCGGGCTTAAGCCCAAACACATTCGGGCAGCATTGGCCGACTTCCCAGCGCATCCAGCCAATAACAGGCTTAAGGTTTGGAGATCACTTTGCCGATGGGCTTGCGAGGCCGGTTTGATTGAAAACGACCCGGCTGCCGCAGTCTCACCCCGCAAGACCCCCAGCACAGGCGGCCACGAGCCTTGGAACCGTGAAGATATTGCGGTATTCCGCACGCATTGGCCGATAGACACTCCGGAACGGCTTGCACTTGAGTTGCTATTTTGGACCGGCGCGAGAATTTCAGACGCTGTACGGCTTGGCCCCGCGATGATCGACAAGGATGGCTGGCTTACATTTTCTCAAACGAAAACAGGCGGCCAAGTCGAGGTGCCGTTTTACGCGCCAGCCCCCACATTTTCGGAAGCAGACGAACACCTGAAGGACGCAATAAATCACGCGCCACGACACCTTGTGTTTATGATAACGGCATTTGGCAAGCCTCGGTCTGTCAAGGCCGCATCACAATGGTTTTCAGCCGCCGCAAAAAAAGCGGGTATTCAGGGAAAAACAGCACACGGGCTGCGAAAGCTGCGAGCAATAGTTATGGCCGAAAACGGGGCGTCACCCCACCAAATCGCAGCATGGACAGGTCACGAAACATTGGCCGAGGTGCAGAGATACACCAACAAGGCCAACAAGCGGCGGACCATTTCGGGAACAAAAAGTTCCAACTCAGCGGAACTAGTTCCAACTTTCACGCTCAAGTCATTGTAGTTTAACGATAAAAAATAGCTTTGGCGGACAGACAGGGATTCGAACCCTGGAGACGGTTCCCCGCCTACACACTTTCCAGGCGTGCGCCTTCGACCACTCGGCCACCTGTCCGTAAGGCGCGTTCTAGCCTGACTTAGCCCACATGTGCAAGCGCTTAAACGCCAATGTTTTCTAGTTTTCTAAATGCAGGTAAACTCGCCGGTTTTGCGCACCTTTATTTTGCACTTTGCCAATATATACCGGACCAATTTCTCCGGTGCGGGCAACATGGGTGCCGCCGCAGGGCTGTAGATCAATTTGCGCGGCCCCTGCCCCAATGCCGATCAATCGCACCCTGCCTTGGCCTTTGGGCGGTTGCACTGACATGGTTTTCACCAGTGACGGGTTGGCGGCCAGTTCGGCCTCGGTGATCCAGCCCTCGGTGACCCGTAAATCCTGTACGATAATCTCATTCAGTTTGGCGGTGAGTGCGTCCTTATCGGCCAAGGGCTCGGGTATGGCAAAATCCAGCCGCCCTTTATCCACCCCGATCGATCCTCCTGTTACCGGCAGCCCAATCACCACCGACAACAGATGTAGCGCTGTGTGCACCCGCATGTGGCGGTGGCGGCGGTCCCAGTTCAGTGCCTGAAAAACCTCCGTGCCGACCGGTGGCAAGGGGGCGGGTTCCGCCGACAGCAGCACAATCTGCCCCGCCTCGCCCTTAATTGTAGTGGCAACCACCATGCGATGCCCCCCCCACGTCAGGCTGCCGCTGTCGCCGGGCTGACCGCCGCTGGTGGCATAAAAAAGGCATTTATCCAGCACCACTCCACCCTCTGGGGTATGGCCGGTGACGGTGGCAACACTTTCGCGTAAATAGGGTTCACTTCGGAACAATAATTCAGTCATCTTCGCTCTCTTTTCCGAAAATTGCGGCCGAAGCCGCTTTGTTCAGCACTTCGGGATTGCGCAGCCAGACGTCACGTTGGGCGAACGGTATCTCGATGCCCTCTTCGGTAAACACACGGGCAATTTCATGGTTGATGTCGGATTTGACGCTCAGCATCCAGTTTACATCCCGCAGGATGGCGCGGATTTCAAAATCCAGTGAATCCGCCCCGAATCCCTGAAACACAATTGACGGACCGGCCAGCACCATCGGGTGCGCCTCGGCAATGCCGCGCAGCAGCGATTCGACGTGTTTGGTGTCAGTGCCATAAGCCACACCAACCTTTACAATCACCCGCCCGACCGAATTGCCCCGCGTCCAGTTGGTCACCATGCCAGAAATAAGATCCGAGTTTGGCACGATCACATCGGTGCGATCAAAGGTCTCGATCCGGGTCGAGCGCACAGAGATATCGCGCACATAGCCCATCTGGCCGCCAACCTCGATCCAGTCGCCCTCGGAAATTGGCCGCTCGATCAGCAAGATGATGCCCGCGACAAAGTTGGATACGATGTTTTGCAAGCCAAAACCAATGCCAACCGACAGGGCCCCCGCCACAATCGCCAATGAGGAAAGATCAATTCCGGCACTGGAAATGGCTACCACAGCGGCCAGAAAAATCCCGATATAGCCAATGCCCGAAACCACCGCGTTGCGTCCGCCGACATCCATCTTGGTTTTGGGCAGTACCGTGGTGCGCAGGGTGCCTTGGATCAGACGGGTGATCATGTAGCCGATGCTGAAAATCACCGCGAAGGTCAGGAAATCCGAGGGCGATATATGCGAATCTCCCAGCATGAAACCCTCGGTGAAACGGGTCCATAGTTCGCTGAGGTCCGTGATCCTTGCGCCCCAGATCAATGCGAAAAACGGGGCCGATCCTAGCACCATCACAAAGCTGATCAACACCGGTATCAGCGCTTCTTTGGCCGCATCATCACTGCCAATCAGCAGCCCGTATATTTCCGATGTCATCCGCTGCAACACGTACAGCAACGCCAGCAGCGCAAGCGACGCCGTCATCGGGAACACAATCGATTTGGCCGCCTCGAAATAGCCGGCGGCCGCCAGCAATGGGCCGACAAAGGCCAACACCAGCACGATGCGGCTCAGGTAATAAATAATCCGGCTTTTAAAGCTGGGTTCCTCGCCTTCGACCGCTTCGTTCAACACATGCATTTGCATCAACCGTGACAGCCGCAACAACCCGTATCCGGTCAGAATCAGGACCCAAAATTCAACGGAAACCACCGACTCAAGGCTCCAGCTGTCAAATTGGCTGACGGTGCTGATTAGAATGGTAAGCCCAAGTATCAAACCAAGGGCGCCGCTGAAAAAACGCCCCTTTCGCCGTTGTTCATCTGATAAATTCAGCGGCGGGATCACATATTCGTTTTTGGGGAAAATCCGCCCCCCCAACCAGTAAGCGATAAAGAACGAAATCATCATTGTCACAAACGCTGATAGCGCGATGTTGCCGCGCACCCCGATCATTTCGGTTTTATAGATTGCCTCGACCAGTAAAATCAGGCCAATCAGCGGCAAAGCCACCTGCGCCAGCGATAGTAAAAATGATATAATCCAGCGCCCCGCTGTGCGCTCGCTCGCATGCAGCTTCACGGTCAGCCGCTCCATCCAGTACCGCCCACGCAACAGCAGCACAAAGGCAATCAACAGCAAAACCGAGATCAGCGGCAGGTTTTGCTTAAACAAAACCTGTTGGGCCGGGCTGTTCCAGGCTGCGCCGATTTCTTTGCTGATATTGTGCCCTGACAGCTTGATTGCGGCCAATCCCTTGCCCCAATAAAGCGGGTTTAACGGTGACGGCCCACGGTTTAGCAGAGCATCGGTTTGACGGTTGCGAATGATGCCATCAACGCTGCGGATCAACCCATCCGAACGGCTATAGGAAATTTCGGCGGTTATAACCGGGGCGCGCAACAGCGCCATTTGGCGTTCCAACGCGCTTCTTTGGGTCGCTGTTTCTGGCGCCTCCTCGGCGTTTTCCGGCTTTGGACCCAGCGCATTTATTTGGCCCTGCAAGGTCTTAATGCTGTCTTTGTTGGTGCCTTGGGCAATCAGAAAATTGCCGCGCCATGTGACCAATTGGGCACGCAAGTCTTCAAACGCTGCGGTCGAGGCGCGCCCCGCGGCGATCGCATCCTCGGCGCGGCGCGCGGTATTTTCCCACGCCTGATCGGTGCTGCTCACCGTTTTTTGATAACTGCCAGATCGCACCTGTGCGGTGTCTGGCGTTGTGTCGGACTCTTGCGCGATTGTTGCTCCGGATAGAACGATCATCAGAACGCCCGTCACAACAAATGACAAAACCAGTTTTCGGGTCAGAAATTTCAACATCAGTCTTCAAACACCTCTGGAAAATCGGGCGCACTTGCATCTAGCCACGCGGGCACCGGCAAGTCTTTTTCGCGCAGGAAGGTCGGATTGAACAGTTTAGATTGGTACCGCGTGCCGTAATCGCACAGCATGGTGACGATGGTGTGGCCCGGCCCCTCATTTTGCACCAGATCAAAGATAATCGGCAGCGCTTCGCGGTCAGGAATTTGATAGGCCATATCGACCTCAAGCCCCTCAAGGTTTTTGGTGATCCGCACTTGGCCGATCCCTTCGGCAATTGAGCCGCCCTCGGACGCCAACTCGCCGGTGGTGTAATAGCTGTAAAGCGCCGCGCCTTCCGGATCTGCAATGGCGATTTTCACATCTTTGGATTTTTCCCGCAACCCCACAGCGACCCCCGCCAATGTGCCGCCAGATCCGACCGCACAGATAAAGCCATCAACCGAACCGTTGGTCTGTGTCCAGATCTCTGGGGCAGTGGTTTCAATATGGGCCTGACGGTTGGCGATATTGTCAAACTGATTGGCCCAGATCGCACCACTTGGTTCTGAAAGTGCAAGTTTTTCAACCAAACGGCCAGAGTAACGCACAAAATTGTTCGGATTCCGATAGGGAGCTGCCGGCACTTCGATCAGGTGGGCACCGGCCAGCCGCAGCATATCTTTCTTTTCCTGACTTTGGGTTTCAGGGATGACGATCACGGTTTTGAACCCCATTGAGGCGCCGATCAGCGCCAGACCAATGCCGGTGTTGCCCGCGGTGCCCTCGACAATGGTGCCGCCGGGCAGCAAATCACCGCGCGCCACAGCATCCTTAATCATGAACAGCGCCGCACGATCTTTGACCGATTGACCGGAGTTCATAAATTCGGCCTTGCCCAAAATCTCGCAACCAGTCGCCTCACTAGCCGCACGCAGCCGGATTAAGGGCGTGTTGCCGATTGACTGTTCCAGATCGTTGCAAATTCTCATATCGTTCCCCCAATGTGCTGCCCCTATATCTAGGCAGAGCACAGCGTGAACTCAAGCACCCTTGCGAAGCCGATCGCGGTTTAGCGCCAGCCAATAGAGTGCGGTGATCAGCGGCAAGACATTGGCGCCCCCCCGATGTGGCCCCTCGCCCGCTGCAAACGCCATCGCGTCCTCAAACGACAGGATGTGGCTGTGAATATCCTCCTGCTCCTGCGCAAGACCCGCAGTGGTGCCACCTGCCCCGCTTAAATCGCACAGGCCAAGGAAAATATACTGAACGACTACCGGCAGATGCCGGTAGGTTCCCGTTTGGAATGTAATTCCAGATACTGAAGTATCACATCGTCCGTGACATTTCCGCTGGTGGTCGAGAAATATCCCCGCGCCCAAAACCGCTGACCCCAATAGCGTTTGCGCAACTCTGGAAATTCGCGT
>JPUR01000155.1 GCA_001321835.1 Marinosulfonomonas sp. PRT-SC04 | reverse complement strand
CTCAGCACGCTGTTCGGCTGAGTAATAAATACGGCGGCGATACTTCATTTTGAACACTCCATCTTTTCCTAAAGATTAAAGTGTTGCGTCCACCTGTTGAAACCACCGGGCAAACAAAACCGCAGCTGGAAAATGCCGCCAGTGATCTGTGGCGATTTTAATGCCGACCCACAATCCGAAGAAATCCGCATGATGACGGGGCAAACAACCTGCGCGGTTGATAACCTCGTGTTCCATGACGCGTGGCATTTTGGCAGTGACCGCAAAACAGGCTGGACGTGGAATAACGCCAACCCGAATGTCGCGCAAACCTTCGAGCCAGACCGGCGCATTGACTATATTTTCGTCGGCTGGGCGCAGCCCGATGGGCTGGGTCATGTGGCAGAATGTCAAATCGTCGGCGACCAACCCGTCGATGGGGTTTGGCCCAGCGACCACTTCGCCCTATTGGCCGAACTGCGGTACTAAGCTAAAATCGAGCCAATCAAAATCACTCTAGTTTCCCGCGCTTTCCATTTTTCGGGTTTCTAGAACACCTTCCAGCCAACCGATTTTCATCTCCGGCACCGAGCTGAGCAACAGGTCAGTATAGTCATCATAAGGCGGGGTCAGAACCTCGCTTTTTGTGCCATACCGCACCACTTTGCCCTGATACATCACCGCAATACTATCGGCGATGGCCTTGACCGTGGCCAGATCATGGGTGATGAACAAATAGGCGACATCCTCTGTTTTTTGTAACCGCAACAACAACTTAAGGATACCATCCGCCACCAGAGGATCCAGCGCGCTGGTGACCTCGTCGCAGATGATCAGCTTGGGTTTGGCAGCCAAACAACGCGCAATGCAAACCCGCTGTTTTTGCCCGCCAGAAAGCTCGGCCGGATAGCGGTCAATGAACTCGACCCCCATCTCAATTTCGTCCAAAAGCTTAATCACCCCTGCCCGTTTTTCAGCGCCCTTCAGGCCAAAATAAAACTCCAGCGGGCGGCCAATAATGGTGCCAACCGTTTGACGCGGATTCATCGCGGTATCGGCCATTTGGTAGATCATCTGTAACTGGCGCAGATCGTCTTTGCTGCGGCTGGCCAGCGTTTTTGATAAAGCCTGCCCATCAAAACTGATGTCGCCCTCAAACGGAGGCAAAAGCCCGGTGATCACTCGCGCCAATGTCGATTTTCCCGAGCCACTTTCGCCAACCACTGCCAGCGTTTGGCCCGGATGTAATTCAATCGACACATTGTCTAACACCTTGACGCCATTGCTATAAGCCGCCGAAATACTGTTCACAACCAGTATAGGATTGTCCGTTGGCCTCTTTTCCTCGTGATCAATCGAGCGCACCGAAACCAGCGCCTTGGTATAGTCCTCGGCAGGATTGGTGATGATCGTCTCGGCGGTGTTGCGTTCAATCTTTTTGCCGCTGCGCAGCACTAGAATTTCATCGGCCACCTGCGCCACCACCGCCAGATCATGGGTGATATACAGCGCCGCAACGCCGGTGTTATGGATCGCCTTTTTAATCGCTGCCAACACGTCAATTTGCGTGGTCACATCCAGCGCAGTCGTGGGTTCATCGAAGATAATCAGATCAGGTTCTGGCACCAGCGCCATCACGGTCATCGCCCGCTGCAATTGCCCGCCCGACACCTGATGCGGGAAGCGGCGGCCAAAGGTTTCAGGGTCCGGCAACCCGAGTTCGCCGAACAACCGCACAGCGCGCGCCTCGGCCTCGGATTTACTGACCACATTATGCTCTAACGCTGATTCAATGATCTGTTCCATCAACCTTTTGGCAGGGTTAAATGATGCCGCGGCCGATTGCGACACATAGGTCACTTCTTTGCCGCGCAGCTTGCGCAAGCCACGATTGCCGCCCTTTAGAATGTCGCGACCGTTCAGCCAGACTTCACCGCTCAGCCGGATGCTGCCGCGCCCATAGCCCATCGCCGCAAGGCCAATGGTGGATTTGCCAGCGCCGGATTCACCGATCAGCCCCAGCACCTTGCCCTTGTCTAAGGTCAGCGAAATGTCGTCGACAATCACCAGATTTTGCGCGGGCTCGCCGGGGGGGTAAATCATCGCCTCGATGCGCAGGTTTCTGATGTCTAGAAAATGCTCTGTCATGTCTTTAGCCACCGCGCCCGCCTTTCAAATCCGAGGTGCGATTCAGCACCCAGTCGGCCACTAGATTGACCGAAATTGCCAGCACCGAAATTGCTGCTGCGGGGTAAAGTGCGGCGCCAATGCCAAACACAATGCCCTCTTTGTTTTCCTTCACCATGCCACCCCAATCAGAGGCCGGCGGTTGCACGCCAAGCCCAAGAAACGACAGCGTTGACAGGAACAACACCGCGAAAATAAACCGCAAACCCAGCTCAGCCACCAGAGGTGACAGCGCGTTTGGCAGAATCTCGCGAAAGATAATCCACATCCGCCCCTCGCCGCGCAATTTGGCAGATTCAACGAAATCCATCACGTTGATATCAACCGCCACAGCGCGCGACAACCGGTACACGCGGGTTGAATCCAGCAGGCCCATCACCACGATCAACACCGGCAAAGTCACCGGCATCACCGACAAAACCACCAGCGCGAAAATCAGCGTCGGGATCGACATGAACAGATCGACCAAACGTGACATCACCTGATCAACCCAGCCGCCAATCACCGCCGCAGTAAAGCCCAGAAACGAGCCCAGCGTGAACGACAGAACCGTCGCCAACGTGGCGATAATAATCGTGGTACGGCCGCCGTAAATCAGCCGCGTCAACAGATCGCGGCCAATGTTATCGGTGCCCAGCCAATGCTTGGCGCTGCTTGGCTCCCAAACATTGCCGACGATTTCGGCCATGCCATACGGCGCAATCCACGGCGCAAAAATTGCCACAAAAAAGAAGCTGCCGGTCATGAACAGACCGATCATAGCTGAAATAGGAATTCTCATTTGGGATGCCTCAGCCTTGGGTTACTGACAATCGCAACCACGTCAGCGATCAGGTTCAAACCAACATAAACCGCCGCGAAAATCAGCCCGCAAGCCTGCACCACCGGCACATCGCGCTTGGCCACATGATCGACCAAATACTGGCCCATACCGGGGTAAACAAAGATCACCTCGACCACCACAACCCCGACCACCAGATAGGCCAGATTGATCATCACCACATTGACAATCGGTGAAATCGCGTTGGGAAAGGCATGTCTGAAAATCACATTAAAGGCAGAAAGCCCTTTAAGTTCAGCGGTTTCGATATAGGCCGACTGCATTACATTCAGGATCGCGGCCCGCGTCATCCGCATCATATGCGCCAAAACCACCAGCGTCAAAACCGTGACCGGCAGCGCAATCGCATTCAATTTTTCAAGAAAGCTCATGCTGTCGTAAACCGTGGCCACGGATGGAAACCAGCGCAGTTTGACCGCAAAGACATAGATCAACACATAGCCGATGAAGAATTCAGGTAAGGAAATCGAGGCCAGTGTCAGGCCCGAAATCAGTTTATCAGGCCAGCGATTGCGAAATTGCACCGCGATCAGGCCCAGAAATATCGCCAATGGCACCGCGATCACCGCCGCACTGGCCGCCAAAAACAGAGTGTTGCCCAGCCGCGTGCCTATCTGTTCGGAAATGTCCTGACCGTTCGAGAGCGCTGTGCCCAAATCGCCCTGCAAAACCCCGCCAAGCCAGTTGAAATAGCGCACATAGGCCGGATCATTCAGACCCAGTTCGGCCCGCAGATTGGCCAAGGCCGTGGGCGTTGCTGATTGGCCCAGAATGCTTTGCGCCACATCGCCCGGCAAAATTAAGGTTCCGGCAAAAATCAGCACCGACACGGCCAACAGCAAAAACAGGCCCAGCGCAATGCGCTGAGCCAATAGTATCCAGATTGAATTCATGACCAATCTTACGCCGTAACCCAACATTTAATCAGGGCTTTGTCGTTCATCATGCCACCGTTCGGATCAGCCACCCAGCCGCCGACTTTATCGCCAGTTGCGTCGATGAAGTCATTGAACATTGGCAAGATCAAGCCGCCTTCATCACGCACCATAACGGCAGCATCTCGGTACATGGCTTTGCGTTTAGCTTGGTCCAGCTCGGCACGCGCACCGATGATGATTTTGTCAAAATCTTCGCGCATGAACTTGGTGTCATTCCAATCAGCACCCGACAAATAGGCAGTCGAATACATCTGATCTTGGACCGGACGGCCACCCCAATAGGAGGTACAGAACGGCTGCTTGTTCCAAACTTCTGACCAGTAGCCATCGCCCGGCTCACGCTTGACTTCAATGTTGATACCCGCCGCTTTGGCGCTCTGTTGATAGAGCTGTGCCGCATCCACAGCACCCGGAAAGGCAACATCAGATGTGCGCAACAAAACCGAGCCATCATGGCCGGATTTCTTAAAGTGGAACGCCGCTTTGTCAGGGTCATAAGCGCGTTGCTCGATGTCATCCGAGAACAGCGGATAGGACGCATTGATCGGGAAATCATTGCCGACAGTGCCATAGCCTTGCAGGATTTTATCAATCATTTCCTGACGGTTCATCGCATATTTCAGCGCCAGCATCAGATCAACATTGTTGAATGGTGCTGTGTTCACATGCGCGATAAACACATAGTGGCCACGGCCGGCAACATTTTGAACGACCACACCAGGAATGCGCTTCACCAGCTCAACCACTTTGGGTTCAATCCGGTTGATCATATGCACCTGCCCCGATTGCAGCGCCGACAGACGGGCAGTGGCATCGTTGATCACGGTCAGCTCAATGCTTTCAGCATGGCCACGGTTGGCCGCATCCCAATAGTTGGCAAACTTCTCGCCGACATGACGCACGCCGGGCTGGTTTTCCACAATTTTATAGGGGCCAGTACCAACACCGGCATCTGGGGCATCAATGCCGCCATTCGGCTGGATCATCAGGTGGTCATCAGCCATCAAATACAGCAGATCGGCGTTGGCCTCGGACAGGGTCATAACCACGTTTTGGCCATCAATGGCAATGCTTTCAATGCCTTTAACAATCCCCAAAGCGCCGGATTTTGAATTCTCGTCGGAATGGCGCTCGATGGTGGCTTTAACGTCGTCAGGTGTCAGAGTTTTGCCGTTGTGAAATTCCACATCCTGACGGATTTTGAAGGTCCAAACTTTGGCATCCGGTGACGCCTCAACGCTCTCGGCAAGGCTCATCTGCACTTCGCCTTGGGGCGAAACCTCGACCAAAGTATCAGCCCAAGTGCGGCCAAAGTTCAGCGGTACATCAGAGGACCAAGTCGCAGGATCAAGACTGTTGGTGCTTTCACCGCCCTGCATGCCTGATTTCAGGGTGCCGCCTTTAACGGGGCTGGCATGCGCGTCGGCATGCGCCATGATCCCAGTGGCCATCGACGCCGAAACGCCCAATGCCGCAGCACGGCCCATAAAGGCACGGCGATCCATAGTTCCACTGACGACTTTCTTGCTGTAATACTCGAGTTCCTTAGACATCTAATCTTCTCTCCCTATTTTTTCATTCGGCCTTTGGCCTGATTCTTGTAGTCACGTTACTCGGTCCGACACGCTTTAAACACAGTGATTATCGTTACTTCCCAAGCCCCTCCAGACAGCGTTTCTCATCACCCTCAGGCCCCATGCTTGTTTATTTTGATTGCCCAGTCAACAAAAACACCGGATTTTTTGAGATTTCAATCCGAAGATCGCGTGGCGAGACCCCGAATTTCTCACGAAAGGCACGGGTCATGGCGCTGGGGTCACGATATCCACAGCGGATCGCTATTTCAACAATTGTCAGGCCGGTTTGCACAACAAACCGACGTGCCGCCAACAGACGCATGCGCCGGTACACCTTCTGAGGCCCCGCCCCCAGTTCGGCCTGAAACAACCGCTCCAGTTTACGCTGGCTCACCTCCAACGCATCGGCAATTTCCGACATGCGCAACGGCTCTTCAATGTTCTGACGCATAATCGCCATCGCGGCGCTCACTTGCCCCGTCACACTCCCTGTCACACTCCCTATACTCGACCCCATCACCGGATCATCCCCACGCATCTGCACCGCACTTTCACCATGCATAAACAACGAGGCAACCTCCATGCGCAACGCCTCACCATGGGTGTCGCCGATCATCCGTAAAATCAGCTCAAACGCGGTCATCGCCCCGCCACAAGACCACCGATCACGGTCCATCAACACCCGCGCCCGCACCACCGACACCTCGGGAAATGCCTCCTGAAAATTATCCACCTCATCCCAATGGATCGCCGCCTGATAGCCCTCAAGCAACCCCGCCGCCGCCAACAGCCAGCTGCCCATATCCAAACCCGCCATCACATCATAGCGCGCCGCCGCACTGCGCAAAGAGCGCAACACCGCAGGGGTCACAAACTCCTGATGCTGATAGCTTGGGATCAGGAACAAAACATCGCCCCCCGCCGATTGCGACAACGCCATTTGCGCCGCCACCGGCAAGCCGCTCGATGATTGCACAGGCGCCCCATCATGGCTCATGAACGTCCATTCATAAACCCGGCGCCCCAACAACATATTGGCCGCGCGCAATGGCTCGACCGTATTGGCCAGACAATGGTTCGAGAACCGCTCGAACAATAAAACCCCGATCCGCTGCGGTTTATCCGATGATTTGTACCAACTTCGCATGATCCACATGCAATATTGCATGGTCACAAAAATCAACTCCGCCTAACCTTGGATCAGGAAATAATTTCAAGAGGTCCACAATGCCGCTGCAAATGAACCAAGACGTTTTCATCACCTGTGCCGTGACCGGATCGGGCAGCACCCAAGATCGCAGCCCGCATGTGCCGCGCTCGCCCGGCCAAATCGCCGACAGCGCCATTGCCGCCGCGCGCGCCGGTGCCGCCGTGGTGCATTGCCATGTGCGTGACCCCGAAACCGGCGCACCTTCGCGAGACCTGAAACTCTACCGCGAATTGACCGACCTGATCCGCGCCTCGGATGTCGATGTGGTGCTGAACCTGACGGCAGGCATGGGCGGCGACATGGTGTTTGGCAAACCCGACGCGCCCCTACCGCTGATTGAAGGCACCGACATGGTAGGTGCGGCGGAACGCGTCGCCCATATTGGCGAATGCCGCCCCGAAATTTGCACGCTGGATTGCGGCACCATGAACTTTGCCGAGGCCGACTACGTGATGACCAACACCCCCGGCATGTTGGCCGCAATGGGCCGGATGATGACCGGATTTGGCGTCAAACCCGAGGTCGAGGCCTTTGACACCGGCCACCTCTGGCTGGCCAAACAACTGGTCGCTGATGGTGTGCTCGAAGCGCCCGCTTTGGTGCAGCTTTGCATGGGCATCCCGTGGGGCGCGCCGGACGATTTGAACACCTTCATGGCGATGGTCAACAACGTGCCCAGCGATTGGAACTGGTCAGCATTCTCGATCGGACGCAACGAAATGGCCTATGTCGCGGCGGCCGTTTTGGCCGGCGGCAACGTGCGGGTCGGACTTGAAGACAACCTCTGGCTGGGCAAAGGCGAGCTTGCCACCAACGAGGCACTGGTGTCGCGCGCCCGCACCATCATCGAGGCGATGGGAGCGCGTGTGATCGGCCCTGCCGAAGTGCGCAAAAAGCTCGGCCTGACCAAACAAGCACCGCAAGGATAGAACATGAATTTTGGCCTAACTGACGAGCAAAAAATGATCGTCTCGACCGTGCGAAGCTTTGTTGAGAACGAGATTTATCCGCATGAAACCACGGTTGAGCGCAGCGGCGAAGTGCCGGATGATGTGGCCGCAGCGATCAAACAGAAAACCCTTGATCTGGGGTTTTACGCCTGTAACTTCCCTGAATCTGTCGGCGGCGCAGGCCTGTCACACCTTGAATTCGCACTGGTTGAGCGCGAACTTGGCCGCGGCTCAATGGCCCTGACCCATTTCTTTGGCCGACCACAAAACATCCTGATGGCCTGCGAAGGCGACCAGATCGAGCGCTACCTACTGCCCGCAGTGCGCGGCGAACGAATGGACGCGCTGGCGATGACCGAACCCTCTGCTGGATCCGACATACGCGGGATGAAATGCTCTGCGGTACGCGATGGCGGCGACTGGGTTTTGAACGGCACCAAACACTTCATATCAGGGGCCGAACACGCCGATTTCATCATCGTTTTTGTCGCCACCGGCGTGGACGAAACCCCGCGCGGCCCGAAAAAACGCATCACCACATTTCTGGTCGATCGCGGCACCCCGGGCTTCACGATCCGCGACGGTTACAAATCCGTCAGCCACCGTGGCTACAAAAACATGATCCTCGATTTTGATGATTGCCGCCTGCCGGACGCCCAAGTTCTAGGCGAGGTCGATGGTGGCTTTGCAGTGATGAACGAATGGCTCTACGCCACCCGTATCACGGTTGCCACCATGGCCGTTGGACGTGCGCGCCGTTGCTTTGATCTGGCACTAAATTTCACGGCTGAACGCGAACAATTCGGCCAACCAATTGGTAAGTTCCAAGGCATCAGCTTTCAAATCGCCGACATGATCACCGAATCGACGCTGCCGACTGGCTCACACTGGCCGCCGCGTGGCGACTGGACCAAGGCCTGCCCGCCAACCGCGAAATCGCCTCGGCCAAACTCTACGCCAGTGAAATGCTGGGCCGCGTCACCGACACCACGCTGCAAATTTTCGGCGGTATGGGCTTGATGGACGATTTCCCAATTGAACGCTTTTGGCGAGACGCACGGGTTGAACGGATCTGGGATGGCACATCAGAAATCCAGCGCCACATCATCAGCCGCGACCTTCTACGACCACTGGGAGCATAAGAATTAAATGCCTGCGGCGCGGATATTTATGAAAAGAAGAAAGGCGGCGCAGCCCTTCACCCTGACATGCAGAGTGAAGGGCCGTCTCCTTTTACGGCCATCGGCGTCCCCGCCTGTACCGCCTCTAGATATGACAACAATTTTATTAAAATTTGGTTTCTTCTTTTCCAAAATATCCCCGCCGGAGGCATCCACCATCGCCCCAACCACCGGAGCCCGCCCATGAAGCGCCCCCTAAACCGGCTTTTGCGTCCCAAAACCATTGCCGTCATCGGCGGTGGGGCATGGTGCGAAAATGTAATAAAACAGGCGCGGAAATTCGGCTTTTCCGGCTCCATTTGGCCCGTGCATCCGACCAAATCCAGTATTGCAGGTGAGGTCACGTTTTCCTCCATCGAAAACCTGCCCGCGGTTCCTGATGCGAGCTTCATTGGCATCAACAGCCGCGCCACTATTGATGCCGTCAGCGTGCTGTCACAACGCGGTGCAGGCGGTGCTGTTTGCTTTGCCTCGGGCTTTCAGGAAGCTATTGACGAGATCAGTGACGGCGCCGACCTGCAAGCCCAATTACTAAAGGCAGCGGGCGACATGCCGATCATTGGGCCAAATTGCTATGGTTTCATCAACGCGCTTGACGGCGCACTTTTATGGCCAGATCAGCATGGTGTCACCAAGGTCAGCAGCGGCGTGGCGATCATCACCCAATCCTCCAACATCGCCATCAACATCACCATGCAGCGCCGCGCCCTGCCGCTGGCCTATATGGTCACCGCAGGCAATCAGGCCCAGATCGGGCTCGCCGAAATAGGCACCGAATTGCTCGATGATCCCCGCATCACCGCCCTTGGCCTGCACATCGATGGGGTTGGTGACATCCGCGCGCTCGAAGCACTCAGCCAGCATGCCAAAATCCTCGGAAAATCAATCATCGCGCTGAAGGTTGGTCAATCGGATCAAGCCCGCGCCGCCACCATTTCTCACACAGCTTCGCTTGCGGGCAGCAACGCTGGCGCGCGGGCTTTGTTGCGCCGTCTTAGCATTCCGCAGGTTGATACGCTGCCCGAATTCATTGAGGCGCTGAAGCTGTTGCACATCACCGGCCCGCTGTCCTCTAACCGGATCGCATCGATGTCTTGTTCCGGCGGTGAAGCCAGTTTGATGGCCGATCTGGCGCTCACAACCGGCATCATTTTCCCACCTCTGAACAGCACCCAGCATCAAAATCTGCGCACCGCTTTGGGGCCGAAGGTCAAGCTCGCCAATCCGCTCGATTACCACACCTATATCTGGGCCGACACCGCCGCGATGACCAATGCGTTTAGCGCGATGATGGATCCTGATTTGGCGCTTGGCATTTTGGTGTCGGATTTTCCGCGCGCAGATCTGTGCGATGCCTCAGACTGGGACAGCGTGATTGACGCCATCACCCAAACCCGCGCCCGCACGGGGCAACCGATGGCCATCGCCGCCTCCTTGCCCGAGAACATGCCGGAACCTGTCGCAAAGCAGCTAACCGAAGCGGGCATTGTCCCGCTGTGCGGCTTGCAGGAAGCGTTGACCGCCGCGCGTATCGGCGCTGGATGTGGGCGTTATCAGCCGATCTCGGCACCGATTTTACTGCCGCGTGAGCCGAACAACCCTGCCCCCCTAACCGAGGCTGAGGCCAAAGCGGCTCTGACCAAACACGGCCTGAATATCCCGCGCTCACAGCGATCCTGCCTTGATCAACTGGCCGATACCGCCACCGATCTTGGCTTTCCTTTGGTGTTAAAAGGCGAAGGCGTCGCGCATAAAACCGAGGCTGGAGCCGTCGTGCTGAACCTGATGGACACGGCCCAAGTGCTCGCCGCCGCCGCTAAAATGCCCTGTGGCAGTTTCTTGTTGGAGCAGATGATCACCGATGTGGTTTGCGAGCTGATCATCGGTGTGGTGTTGGATCCGGCGCATGGCTATGTGTTGACCATCGGCGCGGGCGGCACCTTGACCGAGTTGATCCAAGACAGTGTTTCACTGCTGATCCCGACCACGCCAGATGCGATAAAAATCGCGTTGAACAGCCTGAAAATAGCCAAGCTTCTGCACGGCTATCGCGGCGCACCCGCCGCCAATATTGACGCAATCGTTGACGCCGCCTTGTCCGTGCAAGACTATGTGATCGCGGCCCACGGCGTTGTGCAAGAAATCGAAGTAAACCCGCTGCTGTGTCGCGCCAATGACGCCATCGCCGCAGATGCCCTGATCCTGATAGGAGAAATAAATGACTGATAGCCCGATCAAAACCCGCATTGTCGGCAAGGTGCTGGAAATCACCTTGGACCGCCCCAAAGCCAACGCCATTGATCTGGCCACCAGCCGGATTATGGGCCAAGTGTTCGCGGATTTTCGCGATGACCCTAAATTGCGGGTCGCGATCCTGACGGGGGCTGGTGATAAGTTTTTCTGCCCCGGTTGGGACTTGAAGGCCGCGGCCGGTGGCGATGCGGTCGATGGTGATTATGGCATCGGTGGATTTGGCGGCTTGCAGGAATTGCAGGGCATGAACAAGGTGGTGATTGCGGCGGTGAACGGCATTGCTTGCGGTGGTGGACTGGAGTTGGCGCTGTCGTGCGATCTGATCCTTGCCGCTGAACACGCCAGTTTTGCGCTGCCTGAAATTCGCTCGGGCACCATTGCCGATGCGGCCTCGTTGAAATTGCCCAAACGCATTCCGTATCATGTGGCGATGGACATGTTGCTGACGGGCCGTTGGCTCGATGTTGAAGAGGCGCATAAATGGGGCTTTGTGAACCATATTCACCCCGCCGCGAACCTGATGGAAAAGGCGCATGAGCTGGCCGCAGAGCTGGCCGCAGGTCCGCCCTTGGTGCAGGCCGCGATCAAAGAAGTGGTGCGCGAAGCTGAGAATATGAAGTTTCAGGATGCCATGGATATGATCACCGGCAGCAAATTCCCCACCGTCAAAGCGCTGTATTCATCCGATGATCAGCTGGAAGGGGCACGCGCCTTTGCGGAAAAGCGCGACCCGATCTGGAGCGGCAAATAAGCCCTTACAGTTTTCGAAACGTCATATAATGCGGTGTGCGATCTTCGCGCAGCGCCTTTAGCTCGTAGCGGGTGGAAATCCAGTCCGACCACGGTTTGCGCCAATCATCGGGGCCCTCGGCCAGCCATTCGAAATCATCGCGGGCCATCATTTGTTCCATGGTTTGGCGCACGTAATCCTCGATATCTGTCGCCACCCGAAAAATTGCGCCCTTTTTCAAAACCCGCGCCAATGGGTCCAAATGTTCAGGCGTTACAAACCGGCGCCGGTGATGCCGCAGTTTGGGCCATGGATCAGGATAGAGCAAAAACGCCCGATCTATTGACGCGTCCGGCAACACCTCGAACATGTCGCGCACATCATTGGGGTAAACCGCCACATTGCTGACCTTGGCCTCGCGGATTTTCCCCAGCAACATCGCCACGCCGTTGATATAAGGCTCACAACCAATGATGCCGACATCGGGATTTTCAGCCGCCTGATGCACCATATGCTCGCCACCGCCAAAGCCGATTTCCAGCCAAACCGGCTTGCCGTCAAACAAGGTGTTCAAATCCAGCAGGGTCCGGTCAGGGTTGTCTTCCCAGCTCACAGCACCGGGGGATAGAGACGCCAAATCCTCATCCAGATAGACTTTTTGACTGTCGCGCAGACCTTTGCCCTTTAGGCGGCCATAGAAATTACGTAGCGGTTTGATCTTCTGTGGTTCGGCTTTTTCAGTCATCTGTCTGCTTTTCCAAAAAATAAGGGCGGACAACTTGCCCACCCTTTTGTTCATAATCGTAAGGCTCGGGGTTTCCCAGCCTTATACAGCTTTTTTCAAAGCCTCGATCAAATCGGTTTTTTCCCAGCTGAAACCACCATCAGCCTCGGGCGCACGACCGAAATGGCCATAGGCTGCGGTGCGTTCATAGATCGGCCGGTTCATACCCAGCTTGGTGCGAATGCCTTGCGGGGTTAGATCAATCACCTGATCAATGGCTTTTTCAATCGCCGCATCAGGCACAACACCAGTGCCGTGGGTGTCGCAGTAAATCGACAAAGGCCGCGCAATCCCGATCGCATAAGACAGCTGGATCGTGCAGCGTTTCGCCATGCCCGATGCCACCACGTTCTTCGCCAAATAACGGGCGATATAAGCGGCAGAGCGGTCAACCTTGGTCGGATCTTTGCCGGAAAACGCACCGCCACCATGCGGAGCAGCCCCGCCATAGGTATCAACGATGATCTTACGCCCCGTCAGACCAGCGTCGCCATCAGGGCCACCAATGACAAAAATGCCAGTCGGGTTGACCCACCATTTCGTCGCCTCGGTCACCCACTCATTCGGCAGAACTTCGCGGATATAAGGCTCGACAATGGCGCGGATGTCATCAGAGGTTTGGGTTTCATCGGAATGCTGGGTCGACAGAACAATCGAGGTCACCTCAACCGGCTTGCCGTCCTCATAGCGCAGGGAAATCTGTGATTTCGCGTCAGGGCGCAATGTTGGCTCGGTGCCGTCTTTGCGCACTTCGGCCAGACGGCGCAAAATAGCGTGGGCATATTGGATCGGGGCTGGCATCAACTCTGGTGTTTCATCAACGGCATAACCGAACATAATGCCCTGATCTCCAGCGCCCTCGTCCTTGCCTTCCGCCGCATCAACACCCTGCGCGATATGCGCCGATTGCGGGTGCAGCAGGTTGGTGATTTCAACATTTTTCCAATGGAAATGCTCTTGCTCATAGCCAATGTCTTTGATGCAGTCGCGGGCGATCTGCTCGACCTTGCCCAGATATTCATCCAGTTTGGATTTGTCCGACAGGCCAACCTCGCCGCCGATTATCACGCGGTTGGTGGTGGCGAAGGTTTCGCAGGCCACCCGCGCTTCGGGTTCCTCGGTTAAAAAGGCGTCTAGTACAGCGTCCGAAATCCGGTCGCACAATTTATCGGGATGTCCCTCTGAAACGGATTCAGAGGTAAAAGTATAGTTCTTGCGGGTCATGAATAGTGCTCCAGTTTAAATACGTTGCCACGTCAGGAAGCCGTTGTGACAAATCGATCCTTCTCCGATACGCGCCGAAACCAGGTCGGTCAACCGCTAAACCTGCGGCTTTTTAGCAATAAAATCGCAATGCTGATTATCAGCAACAGGAGGGTTGGCCAATCACCGCTGCGCGCATAGATTGTTTCCGGCAAAGGCGGCGGCAAGGCGACATCCAGAAAACCAGCCACTCCCAACCCCAATGAGGCAACAATCTGCCCGCGCCCGTCAATCACCGCCGAAATGCCGGTGTTGGCGGCCCGCACCATCGGCAAGCCCTGCTCAATAGCGCGAAAACGTGCCTGGGCCAGATGTTGTTGTGGGCCGGTCAGCTTGCCGAACCACGCATCATTGGTGATTTGCAGCAACCAGTCAGCGCGTTGATCCAACCCACCCACCTCATGCGGGAAAATCGCCTCATAGCAGATCAACGGGATCGCCAGACCAAGGCCGGCAATCTCGATCAATCGCAACCCGCTGCCGGCGCCAAAACCGTACCCCTCCTTGGCGGCCAGCCCTTTCAGGTTCAGCGCCGAGGCCAGCGCGCCACCCGGCATGTATTCCCCAAACGGTACCAAATGGCTCTTGTCATAGGTCTCGGTGATCTGGCCATCTGGCCCCAGAACCACCAATGAGTTATGGTACAGCCCCGCATTTCGGCGCTGAATGCCCAGCACCACAGGGACACCGCCCGCCGCTTGCGAGATCCGATCAAGCGCGCCTTGGGCGTTGTTCAAAAGATACGGCACCGAGGTTTCCGGCCAGATGATCACATCGGGCGCATCGCCTTGCGGCGTGGCAGAGGTGAACTCAAGACTGCGGTCAAAGAACATCGGGATCATTTCGGGATCCCATTTTTGATGTTGCGGCGCGTTGGGTTGAATCAGCCGCACCACGGGACGCTCTGTAAGGCCATCCTCAACCGGACCAAGCGCGGCCTGCGCCAATCCGAACCAAATTATGCCAACAAACGGCAGGATCACCAGCGGCAACAAGATCAATCGTTTTTGATGATTGAACGCGGCCAACAACGCCCAAACGCCCGTTAATGTCAGCAAGGTCAGCCCATGCGGGCCGATATAGGCCGCCATTTGGTCCAGCCCCATATCAAGCCAGATATAACCCAGTAAACCCCAGGGAAATCCGGTCAGAATATAGGTGCGCGCCACCTCGGCGATGGTCCAGAATATCACCAGTGCAATGCCCTGCCCCCCAGCAGCCCCCCCCGACAACCGCAGCCATTTTGCGATGCCGAAAGCAGCCCCCCAAAACAACGCCATGCCCGCCGCCATGCCGATCAAGGCAAACGGGGCCATCCAGCCGTGGCGGGCGATGTCGATCAAAAATGGCTCGACGATCCAGCAGAGTGTCAGGGCAAAATATCCGACCCCGAAGGCCCAGCCGACCGGGGCCGCGTGGCGCGTGCGGCTGGTGGCCTGAAACAAGGTGAATCCGGCCGCCAGTCCGATCAGGGCCAGTACGATCCATGAAAACGGCGCTTGGCCCAATCCGGTGACAGCTCCGGCCAGTAAGGCCGCCAACATCTTGCGTCGCAAGGACCAAAGCCCTAATTTACTCACCGGCAATATCCGGCAGCCGCACCCGCAACCGTTTGATCCGGCGCAGATCGGCCTCGACAATCTCGAATTCTGGCCCATCAGGATGCACCACGACCTCGCCGCGCGCGGGCACATGACCCGACAATAAAAACACCAGACCGCCAAGGGTCTCGATCTCTTCGTCCTCATTCGGATCAATCAGGCGGCGGCCAATCTCGACCTCGAATTCATCAAGCGGGGCGCGGGCCAGTGCCAGATAACAACCTGGGCTTTCCTTGACCCAGAATTGATCCACATCCTGATCATGCTCATCCTCGATCTCGCCGATCACCTGCTCGACCAAATCCTCAAGCGTCACCAACCCGTCAACGCCGCCGTACTCATCAATCACCAACGCCATATGAATGCGCTCGGCTTGCATTTTTTGCAGCAACACCCCGATTGGCATCGAGGGCGGCGCAAACAGCAACGGGCGCAGCAATTTTTTCAGGTTGAAGCGGCTGCCATTGCTGCTGAACCCGTGTTTCAGGGCAAAATCTTTCAGGTGAACCAGCCCGATTGGCGTGTCCAGCGTGTCTTTGTACACGGGTATCCGCGTCAGTCCGCTTTTGCGAAACAGCGCAACCAAATCATCTTTTTTGATATCTTCCGGCACGGCCAATATCTCGGCCTTGGGCACCGCCACATCCTCAAGCGACATCCGCCGCAAGTTCAACATGCCGGGCATATCCATCGCAGGCGCCCCGAACCCCGCGACATCCTCATCAATTTTCTCGCCCATATCCGAAGGGCTTAGCGCACCAATAATACGGGCCCAAAAACCACGCCTTACACTTATTTCTCCATCACGCGCGCTTTGCGCCGCGTCACTTGAACCGTCTATCGTGTCGCCCATTATGCCTTTCCAAAAATCGCGGACGTCACGCGCCCTCGCCCCTATATGGGTCAGTTATGCCCAGCTTGCCAAGCACTTCGACCTCCAATGCCTCCATTATGGCGGCATCTTGGTCAGATATGTGGTCATAACCCAACAAATGTAACACCCCGTGGATTAATAAATGCATCACATGGTCCGAAACCGGTTTATTCGCCAGCTTGGCCTCGGCAGCGCAGGTCTCATAAGAGATCGCGATATCGCCCAATTCCTCGGGCATGCCATTCGGATCATGCTCGGGTTTTTCGGGGTGTTTGCCCGGATTTGAGCGATCCACGGCAGGCCATGACAGCACGTTGGTCGGGGCCGGTTTGCCGCGGAAATCAGCATTCAAACTGGTAATCCGCGCATCATTACAGGCCAGCAGGCTGATCTCGAAATGCTGCGGCTCAATCTGCAAATGGCGCAAGGTCGCCGCACTCGCCTGCTCGGCCAATGCTTCAATCTCCAGCGCCGCCCAGCGCGGATCCTCGATGTTCACGGCAATAAAATCAGCCATCATCGGCTTCATAGGCCTCGATGATTTTGGCCACCAGTGGATGGCGCACCACGTCTTTGGAGGTGAAGTAATTAAAGGCGATCTTGTCGATGCCCTTCAGCAGCCGTTCGGCCTCGTGCAGGCCACTGGTGACACCGCGCTGCAAATCAATCTGGGTGCGATCGCCGGTGATCACCATGCGGCTGCCACGGCCCAGACGGGTTAAAAACATCTTCATTTGCATGGCGGTGGTGTTCTGCGCCTCGTCCAATACCACGAATGCATTGGCCAATGTACGGCCGCGCATAAACGCCAGTGGTGCGATCTCGATTTTCTTATCCTCGATCATTTTGATAACTTGCTTGGCAGGCAAAAAATCGTTCAGCGCATCATACAAAGGCTGCATGTAGGGATCGACTTTATCCTTCATATCACCGGGCAAAAAACCCAACCGCTCACCGGCCTCAACCGCAGGGCGCGACAGGATAATTTTATCAACCTTGCCCTCGATCAACATATTAACACCAACCGCCACCGCCAAATAGGTTTTTCCGGTGCCCGCAGGCCCAATGCCAAAGGCCAGTTCTTTTTCGTAAAGCGATCTCACATAGGCTTGTTGCGCCTCAGAGCGCGGCTCAACCAGTTTTTTACGGGTTTTAATCTCGATCCGACCGCCCTTGAACATCTCCAGCTGGCCGCCGTTCTGATCCGTGCCCATCACGGCACCAAGCACGGTTTCGTCACCGCCCATGGTAATTTCGGTGTCGATATCGCTGATCTCGACCTCGCCGCCGGCCTCCAGTCGCAAGTAAAGCGCCTTCAAAACCCGCACCGCTTGGGCGCAATCATCATCATCGTCACCGCTGAGCGTCAGCTGATTGCCGCGGCGCGAAATCTGGATGCTGAATTTACCCTCGATATGGGCAAGATTGTGGTCAAATGCGCCGCAGAGGTCAATCAGTAGTCGGTTGTCAGGGAATTCCAGCAGCACCTCGTTGAGGGCGTCTGGTGGGGTCACGGTGCCTATGGCCAATCAAATCTCCGGTGTTAAGGGTTCACCGCCAATGGTGCCGCGCCTGTGCCACAGAGGCAAGCCCGAAAACCTACCCCGAGAACGAAAAAAGCCGCAAGCGGGTGACTTGCGGCTTTCAATCTTTAATTTCAGCAGGTTTCTAGATGTAATCGGCAAAGATGCCTTCTTTGCTCTTGATGGGCCCGATCGCGGTGTTGGGCGGTGCCACGCCGGAACAAACCGGCTTGCCGTATTTGTCTAAACGCTGTGACAGATAGCCCTCGACGCCGTCATCAATCATCCAGTGATCACAACCGTTTGGGTCAACCCAGATACCAGCCGTCATGGTGCTGACATGGTGACCATCAAGGCCACGATCATAGGTTTTATCCATTTTATCGCCACAGCCCGAAGTCACCACAGCGACACCAGCCAGAAGAGCAAATTTTACGATTTTCATAGTCATATCCTTTTGGTGTTTAGCGGATGCAAATGATTTCAACACGCCGATTCTTGCGCATCCCTGCGGCGGACCGATTTGAGGCCACCGGCATACGTTCGCCATAGCCGCTCACACCAACAATTTTAGCACCAACCTCTTGGGCAACCCGTGCAACTGCATTGGCGCGATTTTTTGACAGGCGCATGTTGTATTCATCCGATGCGCGGCTGTCTGTGTGGCCGGTGATCGTATAAGCGCGCGCATTGGCGCTTTGAAAGAATTGCTGCAGACGGGCCCGGCCCTGCGCGCTGATGGCATAGCGATCAGTGGCAAACAACTGATCCGAATTCATCACACCGCAAACATTGCCGCTACGACAAACAGGAATACCCTCACGGGTCACATGCGGGGTCATATAGCCCTCAACGCCATCATCCATGGTCCAGTGCTCGCACCCATCCGGGTCAATCCAAATACCGGGCACATAGCGTTCGCCGATCACGGTTTTAGCTGTCGATTGCGCCGATGCCACAGTGCCTGACACAGCCAGCGCCATGATTGCAGCCGAGACAATCGTCAGTGACATATGCAGTCCTTTGGAAACTATTGCACGGTGGGCTCAACTGATCGATGCAACACACTGAGCAAACTTCTCTGCTGGCGT
>JPUR01000154.1 GCA_001321835.1 Marinosulfonomonas sp. PRT-SC04 | reverse complement strand
GGCGGCGGTCGAAAACCTCCGCGCACCGAAAGCCCTGTTGTTCAGAGGTTCCTTAGGGAACGAAGATAGCCTAGGCTTGGTCCTGATCAACCGCGTATTTCTGCATCAATTTGCCTTGAGCCATGAAGAACACGAAGATTGCCGCCGTCAATCCGAACACTTTGAAATTCACCCAAGCATCCGTTGACATCGTGCGCCAGATCACCTCGTTGGTCACAGCTAGGGCCGCGAAAAACATGCATAAGCGCTTGGTCAAGATCATCCAACCCTCATGCTTTAGCGGCATCGCCTCTTCCATCACCAATTTCAAATAGCTTTTGCCGCGCATCAGGCCAAAGCCCAGCATGCCAGCGAACAACAGATAAATCATCGTCGGTTTCATTTTGAAAAACCGCTCGTCATTGAACCAGATCGCCAAGGCACCGAACACCACCACAATCACCAGTGTCATGATTTGCATAATCGAGATTTTACCCGTCATCCGGTAGAGGATAAACGTGGTTAACGCGAGCAATGGCACAAAGATTGCCGTGACCACGATGAAGCCACTGTAATCGGTGCCATCATAGGTAAATGTGTGGTCCTTCAGCTTACTATAGGCGATGAAAAACACCACGATTGGCCCCATATCGAGCAACATTTTCACAATCGGGTTTATCTTTTTCACATCACTCATCAAAGCCGCTCCATTCTATTTTCCCATGCCAACTATCACAGCGCCCAGCGCAATCAATGCCATAAGCAAAAACCGCCTCGGCCCGATCTGCTCTTTCAACACCAGCCAACCGATCAGCGCCGCAAACACCGTCGAGGTTTCGCGCAGCACGGCGACCTGACCAACATTGGCCAGACGAGTGGCCAGAATGATGCCGCCAAAGCTGATAATCGCAATAACGCCGCCAATCAGCCCGCGCATCATCAGCGGCCCAAGGTCGGGTGGATCAACCATCGCACGGTAGCGAAAAGCCGCGATGGTTGGCATGAAAAACAGCCCGTCAAGCATGAAAAACCAAGCCAAAAAGGTGAAGGGATCGGTGCTGGCGCGAATGGCATACGCATCGTAGGTGGTGTATGTTGACACCGTCAACCCGGTCAGAACCGCCAGCACCAGCGCCATTTTGATGGTCTCGCGCCCGACTGTGACGGTGCGCAAATTATAAAGCGCCAGCCCGTAAATCCCCGCCAACAGCACCGCGACTCCGGCCCATTGTCGTGCTGAGAAACGCTCGTCAAACAGCAGGTAAGCGCCGACAATCGCAAACAAAGGGCCAGTGCCACGCACCACCGGATAGACCACAGTATAGGCACCGCGAACATAGGCCATAGCTTGTAAGTATTTGTAAACACAATGAATAACAAAGGCACCGATAAAGATCAGCCACATATGTGGCTCGGGCCAAGGCACCACAAACAGCGCAAACGGCGCCGCGATCAGCCCGTATGATATGTCAATCGCACCGCGCGTTAGCCACGGATCATGGCGGCCCTTTTGCAAGGCGCCAAAAAACGCGTGCAGCACCGCCGACAGCAATGCCAAGCCCATCGCCACCTGATGACCGGCAGGGGTGCCTTGCAGTACGGCAACCCAATCGCTCATTCAGCGGTCCATTTTGCGTGAAAAATCATGTTCTCTAAAACCCGTTCGCCCAGAGCCTCGGCAGACAGCCCTAACAAAAAGCTTTGCACGGTGGGCTCAACTGATCGATGCAACACACTGAGCAAACTTCTCTGCTGGCGT
>JPUR01000153.1 GCA_001321835.1 Marinosulfonomonas sp. PRT-SC04 | reverse complement strand
GACGACGTGCTCGACATCTAGGCTAACCCTGTGACACGGAATTCTGAACACCCTCATCAGATGATGAATACCGGCAATACTTGCGAAAGATGCCAACAAGATTCAGTAACTTCCCTGATACTTCTTCAACTTCGAAGCGTCTCATTCTTGTTGAGGAGAACGTTGTTAGACTGACAGCTGAGGTATTTGAGGCGGCTCAACGGGATGATATCGTCGTTGAGAGTCTATTGGTCCACAACATTGAAAATTTTCTCGAGGATAACTGAACGACTACCGGCAGATGCCGGTAGGTTCCCGTTTGGAATGTAATTCCAGATACTGAAGTATCACATCGTCCGTGACATTTCCGCTGGTGGTCGAGAAATATCCCCGCGCCCAAAACCGCTGACCCCAATAGCGTTTGCGCAACTCTGGAAATTCGCGT
>JPUR01000152.1 GCA_001321835.1 Marinosulfonomonas sp. PRT-SC04 | reverse complement strand
TGTCATTCCTTTTACTCAGTTTACAGAAATGACACGGAATCTCTAACGCTCCCCGTCATTGTCGGAAAACCAAATTGGGTGAACGCTTTTGGAGATCCACATTCCCGAAAAAAACAGCAATGAAAAAAGAAATAGACCTCTTCCGTCAGGTTGAATTTTCCATAGGTTCATGACATTGGACAACTTTTCATTTAACACGCAGCTTCAAGCAATTTTTTATTCATATTCAAATTTTCAGTCGCCCCAACTTTGTGGATGATGGCATTTAGTGTTTCAAGTGCGGCTTGCACACTATCCAATGCAACTGAGCTTTCAAGGAAAAGGGCGACAAGATCTTCCCAGTTTTCATGTACCTGTCCGAAAAAAAGCCACGGCTTTATCGCATCCTGAATTTCTTTGAATTGCCCCAACTTGCTCATTACACAACACTTACTGTATAATACTCCTAGATTGGCTTTATCTAAGATGAGAGCCTTTTCATATGCTTCGATGGCTTCCTCGCATGCATCAGCTTCATCTAAACATTTCCCCATAAGTACATATGCTTCTGGCATCGAGTCATCTAACTGAACGACTACCGGCAGATGCCGGTAGGTTCCCGTTTGGAATGTAATTCCAGATACTGAAGTATCACATCGTCCGTGACATTTCCGCTGGTGGTCGAGAAATATCCCCGCGCCCAAAACCGCTGACCCCAATAGCGTTTGCGCAACTCTGGAAATTCGCGT
>JPUR01000151.1 GCA_001321835.1 Marinosulfonomonas sp. PRT-SC04 | reverse complement strand
TGGTTTCTGACCCTGGCGAGACCGACAATATTGCAAAAACCGCACCGATGGATTTTCTGCGCCGCGAGTTGGCGAAAGCCGCCAAAGATCTGGGGCTTGATCTGAGCGGCTATGAAAACCCCGAAGATGGCGTCAATGCGATGATGGCTGTGGATGGAACCATTGTGATGGCCGGCGGGATTGAAGACAATGATTATTGGGCCTACGGCGCCGACGCTGAAAAAATCGTCGAGGAAAAAGACGGCGGCAACGACACGCTTTGGTATATGGCGGGCCCCGATGATTACGTGCTTCGCGTGCCTGCCAACATTGAAAATATTCGGGTTGCCACGGTGGTGTCGCGCCATGAAAGTGACCCGTCGGTGGGTAAAGTCCTGCGCATTATTGCGCACCCTGACAGCCCACTGAATTTTGAGACCTCTGAGCGGGTGTCGGTGGATGTGATTGGCAGCCATGGTGATGATGTGATGATCGGGCCGAAATATGCGGGCGCGGTTTTTCATGGTGGGGCGGGCAATGACCGGTTGGTCGCGCTGTCGCGTCGCCGCAAGGATCGGCACCAGTTTTTTGGCGGTGAAGGTGATGATATTTTGATTGGTGGTGCGGGCAACGATGTGTTGGATGGCGGCAGCGGCAATGATACTATTTATGGTGGCAGTGGGCGCAACGAGATCTTTGCAGGCCCCGGAAATGACCGGATATTTGATGGTGAAGGTGGCTCAATGATCGACACGGGGCCGGGGCGAAATCTGGTGATCTCGGAGGCTGGGGATGATGTTATTCATGTTGGCGTCGGTGAAAACCTGATCACCGGTGGACCGGGGGCGGTGACATATCATATCGCTTATGGTGGCCTGTGCATCATTACAGATTGGAGCGATCAATGCGTTCTGGAGCTGAGCGCATGGCCAAAAGCGCCCAAGGTTCGCGTCACGTCTGAGGGGGTGATTTTACGGTTGGGCAGCAGTGTAATCGTTCTGAAAGATGTCGATAATCTGGATGCTGTTAGCGGCCGAATTAAACAGGATTCCTAACACGAAGTGGTTGGTATTACACATAGTTTTGTCTGGCTCACTTGGGGATTTCATGTATGATCTGTGGAACAGTCTCGGATTGTTTTCTTAAGGCTCAGTTTATTGGATGGTATTATGACAACACGACGCCCGGTTGCTTCTCTTTGGATTGGTGAAAAACTTCATTATATCAATCAACTATGCTTGAAATCCCACATTTTGCAGGGACATCCGACCACGCTGTATTGCACTGATAATGTGACCAATGCGCCCGAAGGGGTCGAGGTGCGCCCGGCCTCTGAAATCATGGACATTGATATGAGTGTTGTGGAAGAAACTTCGGCCTCGTTTCTATCGAATGTGTTTCGCTATAAAATGATCCAGAAAACCGGTGCGGTCTGGATTGATTGTGATGCGTTTTGCCATCAGCCATTCCCCGATGATCTCGAGTATATTTTTGGCGGTCACGGCATGTCGGCGGCGCTAAACTGCGGTGTGGTTGGCATGCCGCAGGAATGCGAATTGATAGATCAGTTGCTGGATTATTACGACAACCTGCCTGACTATCCGGCATGGTGGAATAAAAACCAGCGTCGCAGAATGGACCGCCAAGCCGATGATGTGCCGCATGCTGTGAAAATTTACAAAGCCGAGCGCACCGCCTTCGGTCCGCAAGCCTTCACCTACTTCGCCAAGCAAACTGGCGATTATGATCGTGCGATGTCGCGCGATGTTTTATACCCCGTACCGTTTCAATTGAATGACGTGTTTTTTGATCCATATGGCCGTGTTGAAGGGCATATGACCGAGAATACACTATCTGTGCATCTGTATACCAACGGCACAAAGCCGTGGTGGCGCAAGCACGTCCCGCTGGAGGGATCCTATGTTGAACGGATGTGTAAGCAGATTGGCATAACCCCCGAGGATGCCCTGCAGTAGTCTCGATCAGGATATTATTGTGGCACTCAATCTAAAAAAGAACACCAGCAAACATGGCCGGATTACCGCTGTGTCGATGATGAAGGACGAGGCGCCATATCTGCTGGAATGGTTCGCGCATCACATGGCTGTCGGCTTTACCGACATTTTAGTTTACACCAATGACTGCTCGGATGGCACCGACACCATGCTGATGCGGCTCGAGGAATTGGGCCTTGGCTATCATCGGCGCAACGATATTCCCGAGGGTGTTAAACCCCAGCCGTCGGCGTTAAAATATGCCCAAGCAGAGCCGATTGTGCAGGCGAGTGACTGGGTGTTGGTGTTTGATGCCGATGAATTCCTTGTGGTTAAATACGGTGATGGCACCCTGACAGATTTAATATCGGCGGCGGGCAAGGCGGACGGCATTGTCATCACTTGGCGCAGCTTTGGCTCGGCTGGTGTTGTCGATTGGTCGCGCAAGCCGGTCACCGAGCAGTATCAATACGCAGCGCCCGCGCAGTGGAACAAAGGCTGGGGGGTAAAAACCCTGTTCAAGTTTGACTCTGAGAATTGGAAGTTGGGCATTCATCGCCCGAAAATGAAGCGTAAGACGCTGGAGACTGATTACCCCAATAGTATCAACTGGTTGAATGGCTCTGGCCTGCCGATGGAGGATTATTTCAAGTACCGCGGTTGGCGGTCAATTCGGCGCACGGTTGGCTATGATTGGGTGCAATTGAACCATTATGCGGTCAAATCAGTTGATGCCTATGCGTTGCGTAAATTGCGTGGCAATGTGAACAACAAAGCCGATAAATATAACGCTGATTATTGGTCCTTACAGGATCGCAACGAGGTGCATGAGCCGTCAGTTTTACGTCATGCTGAAAAACGCGATGCGATTTTAAAGGAGCTTTTGAAAGACAAAATCCTGTCAGATTTGCATTACGCGGCCCTTGAACGGGTGGAGGTCAAGTTGGATGGTATTCGGGCAACCGAGGCCTATAAAACCCTAAAATCTGAGCTGCTCAAGGCCTCGAAGGTACCGATCAGCGAGGTGTCTGCAAAGCCGCCAAAAGCGCGTGACCCTGCCAAAATTGCCGCTCTGATGTCGAGCCTTGAAAAACGTGAATCGGATCGGCCAAAATCCGAGCGGCGATCAAAGCAAGCGTCTAATATTGCCCAAGCGGGGGGCGATGATGTTTATGCCTCTGGAAAAATTGATCTGAGCAGTGATGTACATTTTGAGCAGGTGAGCAACCACGATATCATGCTGCCGGCGGACCCTCGGTTGTTCACCCCAGATGCGTTGGATCAGGTGTCAAAGGGCAAGTTTGAACGCCGTGATGCGCGGTATATTTTGCATGCTCTAACGGCGGGCGACAGGCTATTGAATATCGGTTCTGGCCTTTGTTTTATTCCGGTTTTGATTTCGAAAAACATGACGGATATAACCGTGATGGCCCAAGAAGAACGTGGCATTCTGGCCAAAGTTGGCCGCGCGGTTGCCGCCGCCAATGGTATGGCCGACACTGAGCGCTTGAAGATTGTTGATGGGCCTCTGTTTTTTGCCGCGGATGGGCCGGGTGATGCCTCGGGGCTTTTGGCGTATATCCAAGACTTCAACCCATCGATCATTCGGTTTTGCACGCCTTTGTTGACGCCGGAAATCATCGAGAAGATTGACTTTAAAAACACCAAACGGGTTATCTTTGCGAATGGTTTTGGGGATGATACCGTGGGCCGATATAAGGAAGCACTTAAGGCGCAGGGTTTCGTCTGGGACGAAGCTATCGCCGAGAAAATTAGTTTGGCACGACGACAGTGAGGGAGACGGCAATGGAACAGAAAAACAACGCTGCAGAAAATGAGACACGGATTGGGGCCTTGGAGGCTGAGCTTTCAAAGTTGAAACGCCGCCAGGAACGCAATATGCGGGCCGCCCAAGCCAAGGGGTTAATGCAGGGTATCCTGTCGATGTTGACGCCAGCGGATCTGGTGTTGGATTGCGGCGCGAATGTTGGGGAAATTACAGAGATTTTAGCAAAAACCGGTGCGCAGGTTCATGCGTTTGAACCGGATCCCTATTGTTTTAAAAAGCTAACAAGGCGCTTTAAGGATGCGGATAATGTCACCTTGCACAACGTTGCCGTCGGGACCTCTGATGGCGTTATACAATTGATGCGTGCAGATAATTTTGACGAAAACCCTCGCGGTGCGTCCGTGAAAAGCACGGTTATTTCGGGTGGGCGCAAGATTGATGAAGTCGACACCATTGAGGTTAGACTGATGAATTTACCCGCTTTTATTGATGAAAAAACAAAATCTGGTACAGAGATAGCTTTCCTGAAAATGGATATTGAGGGCGCCGAGCTGGAACTTCTTGAACAGATGCGGGTTTCCAGGCAATTTGAAGTTATTCGCCTGACGGTGGCCGAAACCCACGAGCATAAATTCAAAGAATTGCGGACAAGATTTGAAAAATTAAGGGCTGATGTGAGCGCAGAATACCCGATCACCAAGGTTAATTTGGACTGGATCTGAGATCGGCGAATGTTTGTAAGACAGCCGTATTAATAATTTTTGGGTCCCGCCAAACCTGTTGGGTATAGGCGGGACCGCACGTTGTCTCGCAGAGCGCTAAAGGCTGGCATCCAGCATTTTGATCACCGCGTCACCCATTTCACTGGTGGTGGCTGGCGTCGCATCGCCCGCTTGCATCAGATCAGCAGTGCGCACGCCATCGGCCAGCACCTGTTCAACGGCGGCTTCCAGACGGTCGGCTTCAGCGCCTTGACCGTAGGAATAACGCAACGCCATCGCAAAACTGAGGATACAAGCACAAGGGTTGGCCTTGGCTTGGCCGGTGATGTCAGGGGCCGATCCGTGCACTGGTTCGTACATGGCTTTTGGCCGTCCGTTGGCCATTGGCGCACCCAAACTGGCCGAGGGCAACATGCCCAAAGATCCGGTCAACATTGCCGCCACGTCCGATAAGATATCGCCGAACAGATTGTCGGTGACGATCACGTCGAACTGCTTTGGATCACGGACCAATTGCATGGCGCCATTGTCGGCATACATGTGCGTCAGCTCGACTTCGGGGTATTCATTGTCATGCACCCATTGCACTTCTTCGCGCCACAAAATGCCGCTTTCCATCACGTTGGCTTTTTCCATCGAGCAGACGCGGTTGTCACGTTTCTTGGCCAATTCAAACGCCGATCGTGCCACACGACGAATTTCGCCGGTGGTGTAGCGTTGGGTGTTGACGCCAATGCGACCACCCTTGCCATCGTCGGTAATGCCACGCGGCTCGCCGAAATAAACGCCCGAGGTCAGCTCGCGCACGATCATGATATCAAGGCCTGAAATGATCTCGGTTTTCAGCGAGGAAAATTTCGCCAGCGCGTCAAAACATTGCGCAGGGCGCAGGTTGGCGAACAGATCCATTTCCTTGCGAAGACGCAGCAAACCGCGCTCGGGTTTGACCGAGAAATCCAGATCATCGTATTTCGGACCACCAACAGCACCAAGCAAAACAGCGTCGACTTCTTGGGCGCGCGCCATGGTCTCGTCGGTCAACGGCGTGCCGTGTTTGTCATAGGCAGCACCGCCAACAAGGTCTTCGGTGACGTCGATTTTAAAGCCACGTTTGTCGCCAAACCAGTCGATGATTTTGGTGACTTCGACCATGACTTCGGGGCCAATGCCGTCACCGGCGAGAATAAGTAAGGAAGGGGTGCTCATATTGGATAGGTCCTTGATGAATTTGGGTTAATCCCGCCTAGCAAAATGGCTGGCTGTGGTCAAGAAATGAGGTCGAAATTCTGTCTATCAGCCTGTCTCAAACGTAAGCGTCCGGCCTTGGCCCCCTAACGGCGTTGTTTTAGGTTTGCTAATGTCCACTTAAGTTAATGGACATTAGGGGATTTTGATGGCTCGACGCAAACGCCGCACCTGGAGCGACGAAGAGAAGATATCTATTTGTTTGCAGACGAAGGCACCGGGAGTTTCTGTTTCTCAGGTTGCACGCCGCTATGCGATGAGCGGCAACCAGATTTTCAATTGGCTGAAGGATACGCGGTTTTCACCGCCTGTGGCTGAGGTAGCCGGTGAAGATGCGGTGTTTTTACCCATCACGGTATCAAACGATGCAGCACCTGAGCCAGCGGCGGAATACAGCCCGGTTTCTCCTGTGCCCTCGCGATTAGAGATTGCTTTGAATGGCGGCATCGCCTGTCCGTTGAGGGATCTTTTGATGGGAGCGAGATAGCGCGATTGTTGAAAGGCCTCATCTCATGATCCCGGTGCCTTCCAACACCAAGGTTTGGCTCGCGGCAGGTGTGACCGATATGCGGCGGGGATTTAACACCTTGGCGGCGCAAGCCGAACGGACCTTGGCGCAAGATCCGTTCAGCGGCCATCTGTTTGTATTTCGCGGTCGGCGCGGCGATCTGCTGAAGATCATCTGGTGGGACAGTCAGGGGGCCTGCCTGTTTTCCAAACGGCTTG
>JPUR01000150.1 GCA_001321835.1 Marinosulfonomonas sp. PRT-SC04 | reverse complement strand
CAAGACGCTGGATTTATTATCCCACAACAGGTTTGCGGTCGGGCGACCACGCCTCGCTCCATGTTGATCCTTTGGTTCAAGAAGTCTTTGTTGTGGTCAAAAATGCTGAATCTGACACGGAGCAAGATGTCAAATCAAACAGCCCCAGGGGGATTACCCCGGTTTACGTGTCTTCGTTTTCTGGCACCGTGCGCTGGATCACGCCCATATCATGCAGGATCAGGAACATGGCCGGTGTCACGAACAGGGCCAGAACCGTTGCCGTTGTCAGCCCGAACGCAAGGCTGGCCACAATCGGTAACAGCAATTGCGCTTGGGTGCTGGTCTCGAACAAAAGCGGGCCAAGACCAGCAACCGTGGTCAGAGAAGTTAGGAAAATCGGGCGGAACCTGTCGCGCACGGCGCCTTGCGCGGCATCAATCAACTCGGCTCCCTCATTGTAGCGCTCTTTGATAAAGGCGATCAGCAGAATGCTGTTGTTGACCACAATCCCCGCCAAGGTTGCCAACCCCACAAGGCTGGGCATCGAGATTTGCATCCCCATCAACATATGCCCCCAGACAACACCGATCAGCCCCAGCGGGATTGCGACAAAAACCGCGATTGGCTGCACGAAACTGCGAAACTGATAGGCAAGGATCAGATAGACGCCGGCCAGACCGATCAGCAGAAAGGTCTTAAGTGAATTACCACTTTCCGAAGTGTCCTTGCTTTCACCAATAATGATCACATCAACGTTTGGCCGTTTCAGGGCCAGTTGGGGCAGAAAGTCAGCCTTCAGAGCGCTCATGAGTTCAACTGCGTTGGCAATGGCTGGATTAATAGATCCTTCGACTGTAACGGTGCGCCGCCCGTCGATACGTTGAATGCGGGCGTAACCGCGCCCCTGCGTTACATCCGCAACCGCCGACAGCGGCACAAGGGTTCCGTCGCCCGCTGCGATGCGCAAATCAAGCACATCATCGATGGATGCGCGATCCGCCCCCGTAAGACGGGCCAGAACATCCAGACTGCCGTAACGGTCCTGAACTTCTAGCGGCGTGTCGCCGCGAAAGGCACGTCTGAGTTGGCCAGCCAGACCTTGCGCTGTGACCCCCAAAGCGCTGGCAGAAGCCGGACGCAGGGTGACCACATATTCGGGTTTACCCGGGCGCAGATCATCAATCACATCGCGCACACCGGCAAAGCCCCGAAAGAATTTGCGCATCTCGACGGCGGTGGCCTTTAGGGCATCCAGATCATCGCCCTGCAACCGGATTGCAATCGGTTTACCGCCAACACCACGATCCTTGTCGGTAAAACGCAGTGATGACATATCAGGCAGCGCGCCCGTTAGTTTTTTCCAGCGCTCAACAATGGTTGATACATTTGTATTGCGAGCCTCGGCGCGCAGCAGGCTGGCGCTGATCGTGGCCAGATGCGATCCGGTTTCATCAGCATCCACATTTGTGCCGTATGAAACAGTAACGTCAAGCACCAGCGCATTGCCGTCGGGCTGCTCTGGGGTAAGTTCTTTGTTCAAAACCTCGAGCGCTGCGATCACCGTGGCCACACGTTCTTCGGTGCGCCATAGGGGGGTGCCCTGTGGCAACAACAGCCGTGCCTCGATTGTATCACTTTCAAGCGACGGGAAGCTTTGAAATTTAATCTGCCCGCCGACCATTGGCGCAATCGATAAAAGGATCAGGAAACCAGCAATGCCCATCGTCAGATACCGCGCCTTGAGCGACAACAACGACAAAGGTGCCACGACGCCATCGCGGAACCTGTCAAAGCCACGCAAAATGACCTGACTAAAGCGAGACGGTTTCGAGTTTTTCAGCGCCCCCTTCAAGTGGTGCGGCAGGATCAAGAAGGCCTCGAACAGGCTGACTGTCAGTGTGATCAGCAAAACAATTGGCAAAAACTTTAGCACAGCCCCGATGTTGCCCGCCATTAAGCCAAGCGGACCAACAATCATCGCGGTGGTCAGGAACGAGGCAACCACGCCCGGCATAACCTGCTTTGTGCCGTTGATGACGGCCGCCAGAGGCTCGTCGCCCTTTTGCCGCCGACTGACAATATTTTCGGAAATAACGATGGCGTCATCCATCAACAAACCAACCGCCACCAGCAAGGCAACCATCGTGATCATGTTGATCGTCAGCCCAAACACCTGCATCACAAATATGGTGCCAAGAAAGGAAACCGGCAAACCCATCGCCACCCAGAACGAAAACCGGAACCCAAAGAACATCCACATGACGATAAAGACCAGCGCCAGCCCCTGCATGCCGTTGTCGGTGATGATCCGCAGCCGCGCCAAGATGTTCGAGGTTGAATCAGTGGAGATCTCAAGCGAAACCCCTTCGGGGGCGGTGCTGCGCTCTTCCTCCAGAATGGCCGTCATCACAGCCATGACCTTGATCGCATCCTGTGCTGGCGTTTTGGTCACCGTGACAATCGCCGCCCGCTTGCCGTTGAAATACGAGGCCTCGTATTCGTCGGAAAACTGTACCGATATTTCAGCGACTTCGCCCAGCAACACTTCGGCCCCCAGAGGCGAGGATGTCAGCGGGATATTGGCAAATTCTTCCGGCGTGCGACGCTCGCCGACAAAGCGCAGCAAGGCGTCTCCGTCATGGGATTCCATCGTTCCGGCCGGCAAATCGAAACTGTTGCGCACCAGCGCATTGGCGATGCTGTCAATACTGAGCCCGTAGCGGTTCAGAGCAGCTGCCGGCACCTCAATGGATATTTCACGCCCCGAAAAACCGATAATGCGGGTTTGGGTAATCATCGGGTGGCGCTTTAATTTATCTGAAACCACTTCGGCATAGGCGAACAAAACCGCCGGATCATCCGGACCGGTGATTGCGACGGATGCAACCGTTGCAATCCGCTCAACAATGCGGCTGGTTGTTTTCTTTACCTCATCGGGGAAGGATGTGATCGTATCAACGGCAGATTTGACATCATCGTAAAAGCTGCTGATATCCCCGCCCTCAACGATTTCAGCGCTGATGATCGCGATGTTATCACGGGCCACACAACGCAATTCATCCAGAAAATCCACCGCTTGAATGGGGTCTTCGATTCGGGTGCAAATTGCCTGCTCAACCTCGGCAGGCGACGCGCCGGGGTAGGCCACGCGTATTTCAACGACCGACGGCGGAACCACCGGAAAGGTATCACGCTGAAGCGTTGGAACGGCGACAAAACCAATCACAATGATAATCAGCATTAGGATGTTGGCGGCGGTGGGGTGCGTCGCAAATAGGCGGATCATTTCGCTACGTCCTGTCCCAGAGCAATGAATGCAAGCCGCGCCTTTAGCGCGTTGTCCTCAACCGGTTTGACCGTTTTTCCCGGAACGGCAACATCCATATCCGAGACCACCAGCCTGCCGCCCACATTCAATCCTTTGGAAATAATCGCGACCGTATCAATCGCATAGGCGATGTGTACGTTGCGTTTTTCCAGCTTGTCTTCGTCATTCACCACGAAAACGGCTCCATCACGCACGGCATTGCGCGGGATGGCTATGCCAACGCCCTCTGGTGCGCTCAACACGACCTCGACAAACATATTGCGACGCAAGGGCGGTTTTTGTCCCATTGCAGCCTGCTCCATTGGCTGATCGACGACAACAACAATGTTTATACTTTGGGTGCGCGGATCAATCTGATCGCCAACGCGGGCGACGCGACCGTCCCACTCAATAATACGTGTTGGCGTGCGCAGCAGCACCTTTGCCTCGAGTCCCACAGGCCCTGCAGAATGCGGCTGAGCGGTGTCACGCATAAGCGGAGCCATGCGGCCAATCGGAATTTGCGCCGCAATCTCGACGGCATCTATACCTTCAGCGGCAACCAGAACTTGACCGCGGCTAACAAATTGTCCGGTCTCGGCTGACACCTGACCAATGCGCACGTCATACGGCGCTTTTATTGATGTATAGCTCAGATCCCGAAGGGCGATGTTTCGTTGGGCTAACAGCACCTTGCGCTCGGCCCCATTCAAGGCCAGTTGGTTTTTAAGTGAATTGACGTTGGAGCGCGATGCCAGTTCTTGTCGAACCGCCTTGTCCACGACGGTTTGGGGAACGGCGCCGCGACCTGCCAGCGCTTTCTGACGCACAAGGTCTGCTGTGCTAATTCTCCATTCAGCCTCACTGATTTCCAGACTGGCACGTACAGTTTCGTCCTTAACGCCGATCGCCCCGATCTGGGCATCAATCTGTGCCAGCGTCAGTTCAATTCCGCTCTGGTCAATGCGTATCAACTCCTCGCCGGCATCCGCCAGTAATCCATTGGCCAACTTGTCCGAAGACCAGATTATTTCGCCCTCGACACGCGCCACAGCCCGCCATTCCCGCATCGGGCTGACAGTGCCGTAGCCACTAACGCGGGGCACAATCGGAATTGGCGCAATGGTGATAATGCGAACCGGCGTTATCTTGGGCGACACTTCTTTCGCTGAAGGGGCCGATTTCATTCCAGCAAAAACCATGATCGACAAAACGCCCAACCCCAACGGAACGCTCACAGATAGAATTCTAAAAATATATTTTGCGAGCCGTTTCATCCAGTGTTCCTTTTCATATCGTGGGCCTTATTGCTTTAGATAGGGGCACTTAAAAGCCCGAACAGTTCAGCTTGGATCGCGAACAAATAGCGCCGCTTCCGACAAGGCCAGCATACCGGCAGGTGTTTGCAGATCTTGAAACCTTGCAATAAGGTAGTAATTAGTTACTTACTTACTTACTTACTTATCTCATGAGGCTGATGTGAACACCCGATCAAAAAAACTACCGGCAAAAGAGCGTCGCATCGTCACCGTTGAGGCGGTGATCGAGCTTGCTGCTGTGCTAAACCCCGCAGACATCACAACGGCTGCAATCGCCAAACAGATGAATTTGACACAGGGTGCGCTGTTTCGTCACTTCCCGACCAAAGAAGCGCTCTGGCTCGAGGTGATCGCGTGGGTTTCTGAACAGCTGCTCGCCAAAATTGATTGTGCCGCACAGGGTGTTGAATCTCCGATCGAGGCGCTGCAAGCTATGTTTTTTAGCCATATCGATTTTGTGGCGGATCACCCCGGCGCACCCAGAATGCTGCTAAGCGAGCTGCAATGCGCGGAACAAACACCGGCCAAACAGATCGCTCAGACAATGTTTCAAGGCTATGGGGCGCGCCTACATCGACACCTTGAACGCGGCAAGGCCCGTGGCGAAATCTCGCTTGATCTGGACAGCAAGGCGGCCGCGACATTGTTCATCGGCACAATTCAGGGGCTGTTCATTCAGTACTTAATCATGGGTGACATTGAGCAGATTCGGAATGACGCACCACGGGTTTTCGCAATCTATCGTCGTGGAATCGAGAGACGTAATGATCGAACCTAAACACCTGAAATCATTGCGAGAAGCGATCATTCGAACCCCGACAAACCAGCTTGAATATGAGGATATCGGGGTGAACAGCACCCTGCCGCACGGTAGAAACCAAACCCATCCCCCCCTGACCTGGCCTTTCGGTTTCACTATTTCGCCATGCGTAAAATGCACGTTTTAATGCGGGCCAAGACATTGCTGACCTTCCCCGGCGGCTTTGGCACCTTTGCTGAATTGTTCAAGCTTCTGACCCTGATCCAAACCGGCAAAATGGCGCGCATCCCGATTGTGCTGTTCGGCACCACCTTCTGGCGACAGGCCATCATGAAGACCACTTCACGGGCAACAGGAGCCATTCGCTATGTCACGTGAACGATCACAATTATTGTCTTCCTTGCTTTGGCCGGCGTCCTTGGCTTTGGTGCATGTAAGGTTCTTTTGGCCCCCGACGATCTGCCCCCGAGGGGTTTGCCCGTAGCAATGGCCGCATTGAGGCCGACCTGATTGATATTTCAACCCGCACAGCAGGCCGCGTTTCCAGTACCCTCGTGCGCGAGGGCGATCTGGTGCAACAGGGCGATGTGCTGGCGATTATGGACACGAGCGAGCTGACAGCCCAAAAAATGCGGGCCGCCGCAACGGTTGCCAGCAACGAGGCCGCGGTCGCGGTGGCCAAAGCCGCCGTTAGTCAGGCCGAAGCAAAGCTCGCACTGGCCAACAGCGAACTGGCGCGATCCGAGGAATTGCAGATGTGCGGCATGGTCTCGCAGGAAAGCCTAGATATCCGGCGCACCGATACCCAATTGGCACAGGCCGGTGTGATCGCCAAATTGCGCGCGGTTGATGCCGAAAACGCAGCCCTTCAGGAACGCGAAAGCCTGATGTTCCGCATCCGCAGGAACTGATCAAAGCCCGCATTGAGCGGGGCAAATGATCGGGCTGTTTGGCCCCGACGGGGGCGGTAAATCCACCCTGATGGGGCTGGTTGCAGGTGCCAAGAAATTGCAATGGTCATGTTGAAACGCTGGGTGGTGACATGTCTGGCGCCCGCCACCGTACTGGCATTGGGCGGCACATCGCCTTTATGCCGCAAGGGCTTGGGCGCATTCTGTATCACGATCTTAGTCTACGTGAAAATTTGGAATCCTTTGGCAAGCTGTTCGGTCTGGACCGCTAGGACCGCGCCTCGCGCATCGCCCGCCTGACCCGCGCAACCGGGCTGCATCCGTTTATGGACCGGCCCGCAGGAAAGTTATCGGGCGGGATGAAACAAAAGCCGGGACTATGTGCCGCGCCAATTCATGATCCCGGTTTTCTATTACTGGACGAGCCAACAACCGGCGTGACCCGCTATCGCGCCGCCAGTTCTGGGATCTGATCGACACAATCCGCGCGGACCGCCCCGACATGAGCGTGCTGGTTTCGACCGCCTATATGGAAGAGGCCGCGCGCTTTGATCATCTGGTGGCGATGGATGCAGGCCGCGTATTGGCACAAGCCAGCCCCGCCGATCTGATGGGCCAAACCGCGGCGGACACACTCGAGGCCGCTTATGTGTCGCGGCTATCGGCCGTGGAGGCTGCACCTGTTGTGCCCCCCCAAACCCACACTGCAAAAACCCACCGCAAACGCGGAACCGGCCATCCGCGCCCGCAACCTGACGCGACGCTTTGGCGATTTTGTAGCGGTTGATAACGTCAGCTTCGACATCACCAAGGGTGAAATATTCGGTTTCCTCGGCTCCAATGGCTGTGGCAAAACCACCACGATGAAGATGCTAACCGGCCTTTTGCCAACTTCAGAAGGCGAGGCATGGATTTTTAGAAAACCGGTGGATGCACAAGATTTGAACAGCCGCCACCGTGTCGGTTTCATGTCACAATCATTCTCGCTCTATGGCGAATTAACGGTGCATGAAAATCTGCTGCTGCACGCCCACCTGTTCCACTTGGGTCGTGATCTGACCAAACAGCGGATCAATCAGCTGGTGCCGCGTTTTGGTCTTGAACCCTACATAAACCAGCGCTCGGGGGATCTGCCGCTGGGGCTGTGTCAACGTCTGTCATTGGCGGTGGCGGTGCTGCATCAGCCCGACATCCTGATCCTTGATGAGCCCACATCTGGTGTTGATCCGCAAGCGCGGGATGCATTTTGGGACTTGCTGTTGGAATTAGCGCGGGTTGACGAGGTGACGATTTTCATCTCGACCCACTTCATGGATGAAGGCATGCGTTGCGACCGGATCTCGTTGATGCACGCGGGGAAAGTTCTGGTATCAGACACCCCCGAAGCACTGATCAAAGCGCGCGGGGTTGCGACGCTGGAAGACGCATTCATCGCTCATATATCCGAAGTAATTCCACCTGCTGATGGCCCCACCGAAAGGCTGTTGAACACCACGCAAACAGCAGATCCAAAGAACCTGCTCAGGGCTTTAGCCTAACCCGCTTGTTGGCATATACCACCCTTGAAGCAATGAAAGTGCGGCGCGACCCGGTGCGTTTGGCATTCTCATTCATCGGCAACGCCATCCTGTTGCTGATCATGTCATTCGGCATTTCACAAGAGGTGCGTTCGATTCCCTACGCCGCCTACGATCTGGATCAAAGCCCCGAAAGCCGCGCCTATTTATCCGCGTTTAAAGAAACCAGCTGGTTCGGGCAGCATCCCAAAATATTGAGTGCTGGCGCGCTGGATCAACGCATGGTCAGCGGCGAACTGGCATTGGCACTGCAAATTCCGCCGGGCTTTGGTCTGACCTTGCGGCGCGGCGAAACGACCACCATTGTCGCGATGATCGACGGCACCGACACCCAGCGCGCCGGAACGGTCGCCAGTTACCTTAGTGGGCCGCACCCGCATATCTTATCCCAAAGCGTTGGCGGCGCATTGGCCCTAACGTGCTGGCGGTGCCGCGTGCACCGGATCAGGCCCCGCCGGTCCAATTGGTGCCGCGCTTTCGCTATAATCCGGCGATGGAGAGCCTGCCTGCGATTGGTCCCTCGATCCCTCCGCTGTTGTTGCTGTTGTTTCCTGCGATCCTGATGGCCGTCAGCGTGGCGCGGGAAAAGGAAATCGGCACCATCATGAATTTCTACGTCACCCCCACCAGCCGTGTTGGATTTTTAGTCGGCAAGCAACTGGTCTATATCGGCATCGGCCTGCTGAATTTTGCCATCCTGACTGTTCTGGTGGTGACGGTGCTGGATGTGCCGTTGCGGGGCGATCCGGTGGCCTTGGTGTTTGGCGCGATGCTGTATGCGACCACGGGGTTTGGGTTGATCGTGTCATCCTTGGCCAGCACGCAGGTCGCGGCGGTATTCGCTGCGGCCATCCTGTCAGTGATGCCAACCTTGCAGTTTTCCGACATGATCACGCCGGTTTCATCACTTGAGGGCGCGCCGCACATCATGGGCACCCTGTGGCCAACCACGTGGTATATGGGCATCAGCGTCGGGGTGTTCACCAAAGGGCTGGGGCTGACCGATTTATCGGGCCACCTGATAAAGCTGGCGCTGTTTGGCCCCGTATTCGCCGCATTGACCGTGTTGGCCTTGCGCAAGCAGGAGCGGTACTCATGCGGCGTTTGGCAAATATCTTTTGGCTTTCTGGCAAGGAACTAAAAAGCGATCCGGTGATCCTGATCCTGTGGTCCTTTGTGGTGGCGGTGTTGCTGGAGGCAAGCGGGGCTGGCGATACGGTCTATAATGCCGCCACCGCCATTCTGGACGGAGATGGCACCAGCCTAACCCGCCATCTGGCCAGCGCCTTGGGGCCGCCGTGGTTCCAGCCCCCCCGTAGCGATCACGCCAGATCAGGTCAGCGCCGAAATGGACGCCGGACGGATCATGTTCGTGCTCAGCTTCCCGCCAGGCTTCGAGGCTGATGCAATCGCAGGTCTCAACCCCGTGGCCCGACTCGAGGTTGATGCGACAGCCGTGTCACAAGCGCAACTGGGCACCGATTACATTGCCAATATCCTGCAGGCTGAAACCCGTGCCTTTCCGTCCGGCACCCCCGTCGCACCGGACCCCGCGATTGCGCTGGAGGGGCGCCGCGCCTTTAACCCCGACGGCAATCCGGTCTGGTTCAAGGCGGTGTCGTCTTTGCTGAACCAACGGTCCTTACTGACCATCGCCCTGACTAGGGGCGGCGGTGCTGCGCGAACGCGAAACCGGCACCATTGAACATCTGATGGTGATGCCCCTGCCCCCGATTGAAATTGCCCCAAGGTGCTGGCCAATGTGGTTGTGGTGCTGGCGGCCTTTACCGTGTCACTGGTGCTGGTGGTGCAAGAAGCGTTGCAAGTGCCGGTCACGGGGGCGGTGCCGCTGTTGTTGACGGGCACTGCAATTTATCTGGGCGCGGCGGCAGCCATTGGCATGTTTCTGGGCACATTGGTCCGCAGCATGGCACAATTCGCGTTGCTGGTAATCATGGTGATCATCCCGTTCATCATGCTGTCAGGCGGCATGGGCGCGATTGAGAGCCAGCCCGATCTTGTTCAGCGGCTGACCAATGTGCTGCCTTCACGCCATTTTCTGTCCTTCGCCAAGGCCGTGGTCTTTCGAGGAGCAGGCCTCGGGGCGGTCTGGCCGCAACTGTTGCTGATGGCCGGGTTGGGAATTGGGTTTTTTATTGCCAGTCTTGCGCTGTTTCGTCGCTCGATGAGTTTGTAAATGTCCGTTGGAACTTACCAAGCAGTGAGATCAACCTCGACCTTTCCAAAAGGTGTGCGAGGCATAGAGGATGTGGCCCTCTTGCTCTGGACCAACCAGCCGGTAAAGCTCAACGCCCCCTTTAAGCGCTGGCAGCTTGCAGAAAGTGACATGGATGGGCGGATTTTTACCTAAAAGTGGGGGCTCTTTATTGTCGAAACACCTGCGGCTTTCTAGATATTTTATAAGCAAAAATCATCTGTGCACGCCCGATTAAGCGGTCCTAAATTGGGAGTCCTTTATTTCCGATTGTTTTAGTAAAGTATTATCTTGCCCGGCAATTACCCGCATGCTACAAACATGCCCAAGTGCCAAAAACTGGCAGCACGGCATGCGCACCGACCAATCTGCGCCAATTGAAACAACATCCGCCAGCTGCAGATCCTTGGAAATGCGCCAGCACATCAAGCCATAGATCATTTGATCTAAAAGGAGGATCTATGAACGTAATTCTAAAAGAAGATGATATTTCACACCCTGAAAAGACCATCATTAATGGCGCGCGGCTGGCACCACATGCGTTCAAGGCATCTTCCTTGCTCAAGGCCCTTGGCCACGAGGGGCGCTTGATGATTCTGTGCCACCTGAACAACGGTGAAAAAACTGTCACCGAATTACAAACCCTACTGTCAGCGCCGCAAGCCTTGGTCAGCTCCCAACTGGCGCGGCTTCGCCATGAAGGAATGGTCGCGTTTCGCAAGGAGGGCCAAACAAGTTTCTACGCCATTAAGGACCAAAAAACACAGCAACTCTTAAGGTTTGTGAACACGATCTTTTGCGATGGTTTGACAAATTCGGAATAACACGATTGGGGTGCCCAAAGGATCGAAGTGGGCTACAATATCACGGTCTATCTTTCGTGCGAACACCAACCGATTTAAACGCAAGGAAAAGGCATGGAAATCTTTAAAACTGTCGCTCCATTAGTCGCTATGCTGATCTTGTCCACCACGATTAGTCAGGCTGGCGAGATCTACGAGATCGACCAAACCACCGACATGTCTGCAGCCACGCCGGAGCGCTTTTACCGGTTCGAGCCGAATTATTACTGGATCGAACCGGGCGATACCGTTCGGTTTCTGAATTCTATCGGCAATCACACCGTAAAAACAGTCCGCGGCATTTGGCCGGATGGCATTGTCGAAGTCGATATTGAACATAATCCACAATACGAAATCACCCTGAACACCCCCGGGATTTACGGCTTCAAATGCAAAATCCACAACCGCCACGGCATGTTCGCGCTGATCATCGTTGGCGACGTTAAACCGGATTTTATGCTCTGGGAAACCGCGCGGCTGAACGATGTCGGCAAGCGTGTTTTTGCAACGCTTTTCAAAAAATTCGAGGCTGACCACAAAGCCGCTAAGAAGTGGCGGGCATTTGGTGACAGAGAGGCCGAAAAGAACACTAATCTGCCATGAGCGGATGAAAATGGGCGTGCCGCAATGATATAAGCCGTGATATAAAGCGAGCCTATTTCGCGTTCTCTGCGCCTGATCGACTTGTGAAACCAAACATCAACATCACGAGGGCTCAGCCTAAAATAAAATACAACCAGACCGCAGTTTTGATGATCTCTGGCGGAAAGCCTCTATCGGCGATGTGAAACATCACCTGCCGGGCAATGGCTGGCCTTTAGAACGGGGGCAATTTTCTGGTAGCGTAAACTCTTGCGCGACAACCAACTGGTGGCGGCCATTCCAGGTGGCAATTATGCTCAAAGCCCGCTACCGTATCCTCTGCCCACTCGGTGCGAGAACCCGCCCACAAGTGAAAGCCTTCATCGACGGGGTCTGAAAGAAGTTGAAACACGCTAAAATGCGGCGGGCCACACCACTTTGTCGCTCAAGAGGACATCAAAATATGACACAGGGTCGTGCCACATCCATCGGCTTTATTGCAGTGCTGCTCTGGTCGCTTCTGGCCTTGCTCACTGTCGGCACCACGCCAATGCCGCCGCTGCAACTGACCGCGATCTGCTTTGCGATTGGCGGCACACTCGGGCTAATCTGGACCGCCGCAACTGGCGGATTTCATCGTCTGGCGCGGGTCAGTTGGCGCGTCTATGCCTTTGGCACCGCCGGTCTATTTGGTTACCATTTTCTGTATTTTTCCGCCCTGCGCCGCGCCCCAGTTGCCGAAGCGGGCCTAATTGCCTATCTTTGGCCGCTGCTGATTGTGCTATTCTCGGGTTTTTTACCAAATGAAACCTTGAAAAAAGGCCACATCATCGGAGCGATCATCAGCTTTGTCGGCGCTGGAATGATCGTGCTGAATGGCAGCACCGGATTTCAGGCTGACGCAATGGCTGGCTATGGGCTGGCCCTGATGTGCCCTTTACATGGGCCGGATATTCAGTGCTGTCGCGACGACTGGGCGACATTCCGACCGACAGTGTGGCGGTCTTTTGTCTGGCCACCGCAGCCTTATCCACCCTCGCGGATCTGGCGCTTGAAACCACGGTTTCGCCGGAAACGGCAATCGGCTGGGGCTCGGTCATCGCGCTGGGGTTGGGGCCGGTCGGGCTGGCGTTTTATGTTTGGGATATCGGGGTCAAACGCGGCAACATTCAATTGCTGGGGGTTGCATCCTATGCCGCCCCGCTGCTGTCTACGGTTGCGCTGGTTGCGGCAGGCATCGCCGAGGCGACATGGGTCTTGCTATTGGCGGCCCTGCTGATCACCGCAGGTGCAGCACTGGCGGCGCGCGCCAGTGCCAAAGTTTACCCCTAAGCGCTGAGACGCGAGATCTCTTCCTTTAATCGGAGTTTTTGCTTTTTGAGGTCGACGATATGTAAATCATCGCTGCCAAGGTTGCGCTGCTCATGCACAACCATATCCGATAGATTTTGGTGTTTTTTGCGAAGTTCAATCAGGTGTGAACTCATGGTCATAAGTCGTTCTCCCATATTTTGATTACTGTGGGTCTAGTCGACCATAGATTTAGCATTCTGTCACGAAAAACAAATATGCGGCGGCAACATCCCTAGAAAACACTGAAAAACTTTATTTTTTATTAACAGCGCTCATCGCCAAATTCGCGCCACTGCGCAGCACCGCGCGAATTTGGTCAGTATAGCTGTCCCTGTCGAAATCATGCGCAGCGCCTTCGTGCATTACGATCGGCGCCAGCAGTTGAGCGGCGGCGCGCGCGCCTTTTCGAGCGTGCAAGATCACCAGATGTGCCGGACGGCCAATGCGCGGCGCCAGCGGCAGTAATTTGACCGCGCCCAAGCGCCCGTCGAGCGCCGCCATCAAGGCTGGCAGCCGTTCTGCATCCTGAATAATCGTCAAATGCCCCCTCGGCTTGAGCCGCCGCGTCGCCACGTCGATCCACTCGGCAAGCGGCGTCACCTCGCCCAACGCCAGCTCCCGGCCCGCATCTGTCGCAGCGCGGCCGTTGCTACGCAAATAATACGGTGGGTTGGCGATCACATGGTCAAAATTTTGCTGCAACAATGCCACGGGCAAATGGCTCAGATCGGCCTGATGCAGATCCATTTCAATGCCGTTCGAATCGGCATTGCGCCGCGCCAGATCGATATAATCGGCCTGCAGCTCAACCCCGCTTAATGTCAGCCCTGGCACCCGCGACGCCAAACATAGGCTCGCCACCCCCGCACCACAGCCCAACTCCAGCACGCTTTCGCCCGAAATGGCAGGCACGGTCGCGGCCATCAACACAGGGTCAACCCCGGCGCGATACCCGGTTTTTGGCTGCAAAATCGTCAGCGCTCCGCCCAAAAACAAGTCGTAAGTTAGATCATCCAGTGCAAACCCCATCAGCCACGCTCTGCAAACGGAATGTCATTATCACGCAAGGTCGCCCGCGCCATAAACAAATCTTTTTGGCGCACCATCAACCGGCGCGGGAAAATCCCAATGCCACCTTCAAGCACACTCATATTTACGTCCATTTCAAAGCAGGCTATACCCTCGCCATGAAGGAGCGCTTTGGTGAACGCGATGACCGTAATATCAGTTGTGCGGAGCAATTCTTTCATAGCAAATAACATAAAGGCAAACCCGCTGGTTTGTCGAGGACCTGACGAGAGTATGATGGGACGAGACCAAAGCGTTGCTAAACCACACGAGCGCCTGAGCGCACATCTGGCCGATGATATGGCCGACGTAAACGCGCTGATCCGCGACCGGATGGCGTCCAAACACGCGCCGCGCATCCCCGAGGTCACGGCGCATTTGGTCGAGGCTGGCGGCAAGCGTTTGCGCCCGATGCTGACATTGGCGTCGGCGCGACTGTGTGGCTACGCGGGACCATACCACATCCATCTGGCCGCCACGGTTGAGTTTATCCACACCGCCACCCTGTTGCACGATGATGTGGTGGACGAAAGCGCTCAGAGGCGTGGTCGCCCGACCGCAAACCTGTTGTGGGATAATAAATCCAGCGTCTTG
>JPUR01000149.1 GCA_001321835.1 Marinosulfonomonas sp. PRT-SC04 | reverse complement strand
AGTTCCGATCTCTTTAGAGCAATAATTGCTATGAAGGAGATTAGGAATGGCAATCAGATATACAGACGAGTTTCGCCGTGATGCGGTGCGCATCGCAACCAGTAGTGGCCTGACCAGGCCGAAGATTGCATCAGATTTAGGTGTTGGACTTTCCACGCTGAACAAGTGGGTTCAAAAGCATCAACATGATGATCTAATGTCCGGCCCGCATGAGGATGTGGAAAAAGAAAACACTAGGCTTCGCAAAGAAGTACGTTTGCTGCGTGAGGAAAGGGAAGTGTTAAAAAAGGCCACCATCTTCTTTGCAAGCCAAAACCGATGAGATTTACGTTCATCGAAGCTTGGAAAGAAGTTTGGTCAGTGGAGTTTCTGTGCTGCGTTATGCAGGTCACATCTCGAGGTTTTCGTGCTTGGAGGGTACGACCAATGAGCCAAAGGCAACGTGATGACATGGTGATTTTGGCCCATATTCGTGAGCAGCACCGCCTTAGCCTGCAAAGCTATGGGCGACCTCGTATGACTGAAGAGTTGCAGGAACTGGGA
>JPUR01000148.1 GCA_001321835.1 Marinosulfonomonas sp. PRT-SC04 | reverse complement strand
AGTTCCGATCTCTTTAGAGCAATAATTGCTATGAAGGAGATTAGGAATGGCAATCAGATATACAGACGAGTTTCGCCGTGATGCGGTGCGCATCGCAACCAGTAGTGGCCTGACCAGGCCGAAGATTGCATCAGATTTAGGTGTTGGACTTTCCACGCTGAACAAGTGGGTTCAAAAGCATCAACATGATGATCTAATGTCCGGCCCGCATGAGGATGTGGAAAAAGAAAACACTAGGCTTCGCAAAGAAGTACGTTTGCTGCGTGAGGAAAGGGAAGTGTTAAAAAAGGCCACCATCTTCTTTGCAAGCCAAAACCGATGAGATTTACGT
>JPUR01000147.1 GCA_001321835.1 Marinosulfonomonas sp. PRT-SC04 | reverse complement strand
GTCATAGGGTCCATCCTTGGAGAGTTTTAATCTCCAGTAAACCCGGGGCGATTCAATCAGATATACAGACGAGTTTCGCCGTGATGCGGTGCGCATCGCAACCAGTAGTGGCCTGACCAGGCCGAAGATTGCATCAGATTTAGGTGTTGGACTTTCCACGCTGAACAAGTGGGTTCAAAAGCATCAACATGATGATCTAATGTCCGGCCCGCATGAGGATGTGGAAAAAGAAAACACTAGGCTTCGCAAAGAAGTACGTTTGCTGCGTGAGGAAAGGGAAGTGTTAAAAAAGGCCACCATCTTCTTTGCAAGCCAAAACCGATGAGATTTACGT
>JPUR01000146.1 GCA_001321835.1 Marinosulfonomonas sp. PRT-SC04 | reverse complement strand
GTCATAGGGTCCATCCTTGGAGAGTTTTAATCTCCAGTAAACCCGGGGCGATTCAAATTGCCTTTGCCACTCATGGATGCTTTGAAGCCATGTTGGCGCAGACGTTTCTGATAATCGTGTGAGCAATACTGGGAACCGCGGTCCGAATGATGAATGCAGTCCTTCGGTGGTTTTCGCAGGGCCACCGCCATGTCCAAAGCACGGATCGCCAAGTCCTTCTTCATACGATTGCTGACGGCCCAGCCGATGCCTCGCCTCGAATACAAGTCCAGAACCACGGCTAGATACAACCAACCCTCTTGGAGTTAACCGCAGAAGTTGGTGACGGAGATCATCAGGCGGCGCTTTTGGTTTGTTTTTCGATTATCTCGATCCCGTCGGAGAATGTGACGCCTTGAATGAGTTTTGGCAATTGGTTTTTGCCCCTCAATTTTAGCCATCGTTTCTCAGCCTCTTTTATGAGCTTAAAGACCATCACCATGGCAGTGTTTCGTTTCAGGCAGCCCTTGGTTCTCTTGGTTCTGTGGCGGACGGTTGCAAAGGTGCTTTCAATAGGATTTGTGGTGCGGATGTGTTTCCAGTGCTCGGCGGGAAAATCAAAGAATGTCAGGAGTGCATCCCGATCTTTTTTCAGACAGGCGACAGCTTTTTCGTATTTGACCTGGTATTTTGCACAGAAGAGGTCGAAGGCTTTTCCGGCATCATCCTTGGTGTCCGCCATCTATAACCTGACAGGGCATGCGAGCATGCCCGAGAAGGCAGATTTCATGCAAATCAGCCTTTGCCTTTGCTTGCAGGGCTTTGGGCATTTTATTGAGGATATTTGCGGTTTTGTGAACCCAACAACGTTGTCCTTTTGTCTGGGGAAAGACCTCTCGCAATGCCGCCCAAAACCCCAAAGCGCCATCACCTACCGCAAGTTTAGGTGGGGTATTCAGGCCACGGGCCTTTAGATCAAGGAGTAGTTCACGCCA
>JPUR01000145.1 GCA_001321835.1 Marinosulfonomonas sp. PRT-SC04 | reverse complement strand
CAATTTATCAATTTAGGCCTGCATTTCGGCAGGCCTTTTTTGGTGTACAGCAGTGTGTTGGGCGTGCGACGCTGGGTTGCGGCAAAACCTCGCGCAGATGTAACAGAGATGTTTCAATCGGTTGCAAAGCGTGTGTTGTTAAGACGGCGTTCACCAATTATCTTGATAGGCGTCGGATACGCTGCATCTCCGACGCAATCCTATTGAGGTCAACTTTGCAAACAACGATCAAACATCCCGTCAGCTTTACAGGCATAGGCCTTCACAGTGGGACATCTGTGCGGATGACGGTTCATCCGGCCTCGGCGCAATACGGTATTTGGTTTCGTCGCACCGATCTTGCGGGTGATGCGTTGATCGCGGCGCGCTGGGATGCGGTGAGTGTTTCTCGCCTTTGCACAAAAATTTCCAATGCTGCGGGGGCTTCGGTCTCGACCATTGAGCATATCATGGCGGCCTTATCCGGCTGTGGTGTGCAAAATGTGCTGATCGAAATTGATGGTCCTGAAGTGCCGGTCTTGGATGGCAGCTCGGCCCAGTTCGTGAAATCTCTGGTTGCTGTGGGGCTGCAAAAACTGGCCGCTCCGGTGCGTGCGATCGAGGTTCTGCAGGTTGTCGAGGTCTCGAATGGGCTGGCCACCGCGCGGCTTGAGCCGGCCGAAAGTCTTTATATAGATTTCCACATTGATTTTTCCGATCAGGCCACCGTGATTGGCCGTCAGACCAAAACCCTGAACATGGCAAATGGTGCTTTTGTGCGCGAATTGTCGGACAGCCGCACGTTTTGTTTGCAAAAAGACGTTGATATGATGCGTGAAAACGGTTTGGCCTTGGGGGGCTCTGTCAATAACGCGGTTGTTATCGATGGCGACACTGTGCTGTCGCCGGGCGGTTTGCGCTACCGTGACGAGGCGGTGCGCCACAAGATGCTCGACGCTTTGGGTGATCTGGCGCTGGCCGGTGCCCCATTGCTGGCGCGTTATACTGGGGTGCGTGCGGGCCATGCGCTGACCAATAAAGTGCTGCGTAAATTGTTCGCCACGCCCGGAGCTTACCGGATGGTGGTGTGTGATGCAGCGATGAGCGCGCGCCTGCCAGGTGTTGGGCTGCATCGTACAGATTTGCCAATCGTGGCTTAGAAAAATCAAACCATAGAAAAGCGTCGTTAAGCGTTTTGCACCAGAATTTTCTGTGCTAGATAGGGGCGAAGCATTCGGGTTATCGGAGACGAGCCCACAGGCATATGACGGGGTAGGTCGGGCAATGGCACGCGGTAAAGCACGCTTAGTAATGATCGGCATGGTTGCCGCACTGGCTATCACAGCAGGATGTTCCGGTGGGGGCGGTAATAAAGAACGCCCGATTGAATCTTACAGCGCCGAAGAAATCTACAAACAGGGCGAATTCAAGCTGGAAAGCAAACGCAAAGCCACCGAGGCCACCAAGCTGTTCGGCGAGATTGAACGCTTGTACCCCTATTCGGAATGGGCCAAACGGGCGCTGATCATGCAGGCCTTTGCCTATCACAAAGACAAAGAATACGAGAGCAGCCGCGCTGCTGCCCAGCGGTTTATCGACTTTTATCCGGCGGACGAGGATGCAGCCTATGCGCAGTATTTGTTGGCAATTTCTTATTACGATCAGATCGATGATATTGGCCGCGATCAGGGGCTGACCTTTCAGGCGCTGCAAGCCCTGCGCACGGTGATCGAGCGCTATCCAGACAGTGAGTATGCGCGCTCATCGATCCTGAAGTTTGATCTGGCCTTTGACCATTTGGCCGCCAAGGAAATGGAAATTGGCCGTTATTACCTGAAAAAAGGTAATTTCTCGGCTTCGATCAACCGGTTCCGTGTGGTGGTCGAGCAGTTCCAGACCACGTCGCACACGCCTGAGGCACTGCATCGTTTGGTCGAGGCATATTTGTCATTGGGGCTCGATAGCGAGGCCCAAACCGCGGGTGCAATTCTTGGTCATAACTTCAAATCGACCGAATGGTACACGGATTCATACCATCTGTTGACCGGCCGTGGCCTTGAGCCAAAACTGCGTGGCAAAAACTGGTTGGCGACACTTTACCGTCAAATGATCAAGGGCCAATGGCTCTGATTGATCGGCATTAGGGGGGGCGGATGCTCAGTAGCCTCGATATTCGGGACATTCTCATCATTGAGCGGCTGGAACTGGAGTTTCAGCCGGGTCTGAACGTTTTGACCGGCGAAACCGGCGCCGGCAAATCCATTTTGCTGGATTCAATTGGGTTTGTTTTGGGCTGGCGTGGGCGGGCCGATTTGGTGCGCAGTGGCGCGGCACAGGGCGAGGTGACGGCGGTGTTCGATCTGCCCGAAACCCATGCCGCCAGCGCGGTGTTGGCCGAGGCGCAAATTCCGTTTGATGGCGAGCTGATCTTGCGTCGCGTGAACCGGCGTGATGGGCGCAAAACCGCTTGGGTGAATGACCGGCGGGTCTCGGGCGAAGTGTTGCGGGCGTTGTCTGAAACTTTGGTCGAGTTGCACGGGCAATTTGATGATCGGGGCTTGTTAAATCCACGCGGCCATATGGCATTGCTGGATGAATTTGCGAATATTTCCAATGATTTAACATCTATCCGCAAGCAATGGCGCGCGGTGGCCGCAGCGCGCAAGGTTTTGGCCAAGGCTGAGAGTGAGCTGGCTGCGGTTAAGGCTGAAGAAGAGTTTTTACGCCACGCGGTCGCCGAATTGGATGAGCTTGATCCGCAGCCCCAAGAAGAGGCCGCTCTGGATGCGGCACGCCGCGCGATGCAGGGCGCTGAGCGGATTCGCGAGGATATCAGCAAGGCTGCCGCGGCGGTCGGGTATGGCGGGGCCGAGGGCTTGGTGAATGACGCCAGCCGCTGGCTTGAGGCGGCTGCCGAGCAGGCCGAGGGCCAATTGGCCGGGCCGATTGATGCCTTGATCCGCGCACAGGATGTTTTGTCGGATGCTTTGCAAGGCATTGAGGCCGCATTAGCGACACTGTCGTTCAATCCGAGTGATCTGGAACAGAGCGAGGAGCGTCTGTTTGCGATCCGGGCTTTGGCACGCAAACACGAGGTGCAGCCGGATGATTTGGGGGCGTTTGCCGACAGCTTGCGGGCCAAAATCACCGCTTTGGATCAGGGGGCCGGGGATGTGGCTGAGCTGCGCAGTGCGTTGTGCAAACAAGAGCTGCTATACGCCGATAAGGCCGCCAAATTGACCGCAAAGCGCCGAAAGTCGGCCCGTGGGTTGGATAAGGCCATGGCCCGTGAATTGGCGCCGCTGAAAATGGAGCGCGCGATTTTCACCACCGAAGTCACCAGCGCCGAGGCTGGCCCCGATGGGCAGGACGCCGTCGTGTTCACGGTGACAACCAACCCGGGAGCGCCTTCCGGTCCGCTGAATAAAATTGCCTCTGGCGGCGAGCTGTCACGGTTTTTGCTGGCATTGAAGGTGTGTTTGATGCGCGACACCACCGGCGTAACGATGATTTTTGATGAGATTGATCGCGGGGTCGGTGGTGCCACTGCCGATGCGGTTGGTCGGCGATTGGTGCAATTGGCGGCGGGTGCTCAAGTGTTGGTTGTCACCCATTCACCGCAAGTGGCGGCTTTGGGGGCGCATCATTGGCGGGGGGGAAAATATGTCCGTAAAGGGCAAACAATTTCGGCTGTGGTGCCGTTGGATGCGGGGCAGCGCATTGATGAAATCGCTCGCATGTTGTCCGGTGATACGGTGACAGATGTGGCGCGTGAGGCTGCAAAATCGTTGCTGCATCCCAAGGGCTGAAATAATCCGGCATATAAAACGCTATGCTGAAGAGGCACGATGAAAAACAGGATGGAAATCTGATGTTTAGCACTAAATAAAATGTGCCATTGCCACCAGAAAATCCATCCTGAAAACCGGCCAAGCCGGTGAATATTTTTTACAAATATCTCACCCCCGAAGGGAAACGAAACATTCTACTATCGTCTACAGGATTTCAGCGAGTAACCGGTTTCCGTTTGTTATGCTGAACAATGTGCACTGTAATTGCACCCTTGACCATAACCCATATGGGGTAGATTCAACCAAAAGATTAAAGTTTTCCGATTAACGGGAGGATTTCGGGCCATTTAACAAAGAAAACCAGATGGCCGGCGTCCGCATAGTCGGTAAAATTGATCCAAGGGTGCTTGATTTGGAATTCGCGCAATGTTTTTTCCGGCACCTCCGGATCTTGCAAACCATTCAGGTAGTACAAAGGCACGGTGTTTTTGGCATGCTCTAGCAAGGGGGGCCAGTTGACACGCTCTTGCTCCAGCGTTTCGTTTGAAAATGCAATATGGGCGCTATGGGTATCTGACAGGCAAATGTCGGATCCATGGACCATCGCCTCAAATATTTCGGGATTATTGAAGCTGGCGATATCGGCTGGAGAGCCCTTAAAAACTATATTTAAAAATTTAGTTTTGCCAAGGGTTCTGGCCATTGAAAAGCTGACCTTGACCATGAATGGCATAAAGCGCGGGGTGTAACGGGCGCTGACCAAAGTGAAGCGAAACCATTTATTCATACGCTCGTATTGGGCTGCGCTGTCCAGTGGCACCGTGCCGTTACAGGCGATGATTGCGCGGACACGACCGGGGTTTTTTTGATGGAATGTCAGGGCATGGAAAATGTCGCTGCCCAAGGTCATAATCGGGACGCTGCCAACCTGTAAATGGGGCAGCAATTCCAACAGATCGTTGCTGCATATATCTGATGGGGAGGCGTTCTTTTGCAGAGGGGTCGAGTTGCCATAGCCTGCGCGGACCGGCACGATAACCTTCAATCCAAGTTGCTCAGCCCGCGCTTCGGCCGAGGCCGGCCAGCGTGCCAAGCCAAAGCGATGCGGCATATAGACGATTGGTTTTCCGTTCGGATCTCCCAAGATTAGGTATTCCATTTCCCGTCCGTCATGCAGGATTATTTTGCAAAACGGCCGCGGTTTAAGAAAGGCTATGCCTTTACTAATAGCCGTTGTTTTTCGGTGGGTTACGTCACTACCAGAGTTGATATCCATCATCGACAAGGCCAGCCGGACCAGTTCAGTTTGTGAGCGAGTTTCGGTTTTTGCGAGCGCCGATTTTAGCTGTGCTCTGATGGTGTCAATTGAACGCTCACGCGCCTCGGCGATTTCTCGCAGGCTTAGGCATTCCGTTAAGGCTTGAATGATATTAATTTCGGCGCGGGTCAGTCCGAAGGTGGTTTTGAGCAAGATATCAAAGCCGTCAGGCCAGCTGATTTCACTGGTGACAGCCACCACCAGAGGCGGGGCATTTCGCTGTTTTAGGGGCTGCAATTGAAAGATAACAAGTCGCTGCGTATCCAGCAGGTGGGCCCGTATGATCAAAGGTTTCTCTTGCATTCGGTTCTGTAGTGCGGCTGTTTTCTGCTCAAGTTCACGCAAATCAGCTGGCTCAATTGGCAGCGCGGACAGTTTATGCCCCGCCTTGATGCCGAGGACAGATTCAGCCGCTTTGTTGACATCAACAATGCAGAAATTCGGCCCAATCAGGAAGGCGGCGGATTTGTCGACATGGGCCAAATGATCCACAGGATCCGAAATTCCAATTATTTTTTCCAACACTATATCGGCGCGGCTAAAGTGGCTTGAAAATGCGGTCTCCAGATCTACATCCGCCAAAGTGCCGTCGGTGCCGTATCGCAGCGTGCGGATCATATTTTCCCAATGATCCATCAACCCTTCAAAGCGGGTCGGATCAACGGCAACTTCATACAGGTGCTCGATGACCTCGTTGCGATCATCGCTGGGCCTGTCTGAGGTGGGTTCGTCGCCAGAATCTGTCATGGTCGCTGTCATCCATTCCTGCAATTGGCTCTGAGCAATCCCGCCTATATTGTGTTGGGTTATTTTCTCAAACGCAAAAATGCAAAAGTTTTCAAGAGTAAATGTACGGTTATCAAATTTTCACAAATACTACCATTACTTACGCGCGGGTCCAGTCGCGCAGAGCAGGTTTTCGGAGTCTTCTGATGGGAAGTTAATTTTTAATGAAATATTAGTCCAACAAAACGACTTTGGCAGGGTTTAGGATTGATTTTGGATCAAGGGCGCATTTGATCTCGGCCATCACATCCCAAGCCTCGCCATGTTCGTCGCGCATATAGTCGAGTTTGCCGATGCCAATGCCATGTTCGCCGGTGGCGGTGCCGCCCATTGCCAAGGCGCGCTCCACCATCCGGTTTGACAGGCCTTTGGCGGTCTGCATTTCCGCAGCATTGCCCGGCTCAACCAGCAATATGGCGTGGTAGTTGCCATCGCCGACATGGCCCAAAATCGGCCCGATAAGGCCGCTGGCGTCGATGTCTTTGCGGCTGGCTTCAACCGCCTCAGCCAGACGTGAAATTGGCACGCAGACATCGGTGACCACGGCGGTGGCACCTTTGCGCAGGGCCAAACAGGCGTAATATGCCTTGTGGCGCATGTCCCAAAGGGCGGTGCGCTCTTCGGCTTTTGAGGACCACTTAAAGCCAGTGCCGCCCATCTCCTCAACGATCTCGCCAAATCGTGTGGCCTGTTCGGCAACGCCCGCGTCCGATCCATGAAATTCAACCATCAAGTGCGGAACTTCGGGCATATCGGCGTTTGAGTAGGCATTGCAGGCCCGCGTGGTTTCAGCGTCGATAAACTCGATCCGCGCCATCGGGATGCCCATTTGGATGGTGGCAATCACCGCCGCAACCGCGTCGCCAATATCATCAAATGAGCACACCGCCGATGACACCGCCTCGGGTTGCCCCTGCAAGCGCAAGGTCAGCTCGGTGATCACCCCGAGCGTGCCCTCGGCCCCGACGAACAGCGCCGTCAAATCGTAACCGGATGATGATTTTCGCGCGCGTGAGCCGGTGCGAATGATCCGCCCATCTGCCAGCACCACTTCGAGCGCTAAAACATTGTCGCGCATGGTGCCATAGCGTACCGCCGTGGTGCCGCTGGCCCGTGTTGAGGCCATGCCGCCAAGGGACGCATTGGCCCCGGGATCGACCGGAAAAAACAAACCGGTGGCACGCAATTCGGTGTTTAAATCTTCGCGGGTTAATCCGGGTTGGATCACCACATCCATGTCCTCAGCGTTCACCGCTAAGATTTTTGTCATCTTGCTCAGATCAATGGTGACGCCACCGCGCACCGCCAATGTGTGGCCCTCAAGCGCTGTGCCGGCCCCGTATGGAATCACTGGGCAGTCATGGTCGGTGCAGGTTTTGACGATCTGCGAAACCTCTTTGGTATCAACCGGATAGGCCACCGCGTCGGGCGGGGCGGCGGCGAAATGGGTTTCGGAGGCACCGTGCATTTCCAGATCGGACTTGGATAGGCTCAGTCGATCGCCTAGGAAGGATGCAAGGGCGTCAATCGCGGATGTGATGGTCATTTCAGAGCTTTCGTATTTGTGAGTTATGCGCAGATTAGGCGATGCGGACGGGCTGCGAAAGGCCACAAATCAGTTTGGAACCAAGACGTATGGACGCAGAGAACTCAGGGCTGAAGCGCATTGCGCATGAGGTGATGGACAGCCTGCGTCAGGTCCGGCGTGTGATGCGCGAACATGGGCCAAGCCAAGTGCAGTTTTGGTTCATCGCGCTGGCAATCGGCATCGCGTCTGGCTACGCAGCTCTTGGATTTCGCAAAGGTATTAGCGCCATTCAAGGCTGGCTATACGGGGCCGAAGATTTACACATGTTGCACTCATTCGCCGAAACCCTGCACTGGTATTGGGTCCTGCTGATCCCGATTGCTGGCGGGTTGGTTGTGGGTCTGATCCTGAACCACTTTACCGATGATGGCGTGGTGCGTTCGGTGGCCGATGTAATTGAAGGATCGGCCCTGCATGAGGGGCGCGTTGAGCAAAAAGAGGGCTTGGCTTCGGCGTTTGCCTCGATGATCACGCTGGCCTCTGGTGGCTCAAGCGGGCGCGAAGGTCCGGTGGTGCATTTGGCCGCGGTGATCTCGAGCTGGGTGTCAAACCGCATCAATGCCAGTGGTATCACCGGGCGGGATTTACTGGGCTGCGCGGTGGCGGCGGCGGTGTCAGCATCGTTCAACGCGCCGATTGCGGGGGCGTTGTTTGCGCTTGAAGTCGTGCTGCGCCACTTTGCGGTTCATGCTTTTGCGCCGATTGTGATTGCGTCGGTGGCGGGCACGGTGATCAGCCGAACCCATCTTGGAAATGTCACTGAATTCACCCTGCCTGTTGAGGGCGGTTTGGCGTTTTATGTCGAACTTCCAGCCTTTGTTATCCTCGGGTTGATCTGTGGCGTGGTGGCAGTTTTTCTAATGAAATCAGTGTTCTGGGCCGATGATCTGGGCACTTATGTGCAGAAGAAAACCCACATGCCGCGCTGGCTGCGACCTGCTGTAGCGGGGGCGATGTTGGGGGCGTTGGCGATCGGATTTCCGCATATCATCGGGGTTGGCTATGAGACCACGTCGCGGGCTTTGACTGGAAATTTACTGCTCTATCAGGCGATGGTGTTTGCGGTGCTCAAGGTGATTTCGGTGTCGATCACCATGGCCGGACGGATGGGCGGCGGCATCTTTTCGCCCTCCCTGATGGTTGGCGCGCTGACCGGATTGTCGTTTGGCATCATTGCCACCGCGATCCTGCCAAATGTATCAGGATCTGAAACCATCTATGCGCTGGCGGGCATGGGGGCGGTGGCGGCCGCCGTGCTGGGCGCGCCAATTTCAACCACCCTGATTGTGTTTGAGCTGACGGGCGATTGGCAAACTGGTCTGGCCGTGATGGTGGCGGTGTCGCTGTCTACAGCGCTGGCCAGCCGGATGGTGGATCGCTCATTTTTCCTAACCTTACTGGAGCGGCGCAACGTGCATTTGGCGGCGGGACCGCAGGCTTATTTACTGTCGATGTGCCGCGTCGCCACCACAATGCGCGCCAAGGGCGTTGAGGGCAGCGCCGATGAAGACGCCTGTTGGGAGCTGATCGGGCAGGGGGTTTACGTTGACGGAAACGCCACGCTGGAACAGGCGATGCCGATCTTTGACAGCACCGCGCGCAATTTCATTCCAGTGGTCACATTGGGCGGTGAAGGCGAGGGGCCAGAGCTGTGGGGCGCGCTGTTTCAGGTCGATGCTTTGCGGGCCTATAACAAGGCGCTGGCAGCGACTGCCGCCGAGGAGCATTCCTGAGCGGCAATCTTTAACTTAAGCGCTTATCCTAAAGTTCCTCAACCGTAACCAAGGCCGGATCGAACGCCAGATACCCCTTGATCCGCGCCACATCTTCTTGCGGATTTTCATAGGACCACGCCGCATTTTTCAACAGGGTGCTTTTGGTTTGGATAGAATAATAGCTGGCATCGCCCTTGTATGGGCAATGGCTGCTGTGTGGGCTATCATCCAGAAATGCCATCGCAATATCGGCGCGCGGAAAATAAATCACCGGCGTGTAATCGCCCTCAATCAACTCCAGCGCGTTATGGCTTTCGCCCAAAATGGCACCGCCTGCACGTACAACCCATTTGGTATTGGTCTTGTGGATTTTGATATGTTCAGACATGCGTCGCGCCCCTTTTGTGATGGTGAAGCGCGAGCCTAACACAAGCCCGCTGGCAATTGCACGCTACAAAGGCGCGCAGGCTGCAATCATCCAATCGTGCACATCATTGTCGACCAAGGGGCCTAGTATTTCGAGGGTCTTGGCGTGATAGGCATCCAGCCAGTCGCGTTCGTCATTGCTGAGCATATCGCGGACAATCAAGCGCCGGTCAATCGGCACATAGGCCAGCGTTTCAAACGCCATCATATCGCGCGCATCAGCGCCTTTCAGGGCGGGGGCAGGCGTGACCACAAGCAGGTTTTCAAGGCGAATGCCAAAGGCCCCCTCGCGGTAATATCCCGGCTCGTTTGATAAGATCATACCGGCCTCAAGCGGCACTTCGGAAATTTTGGCAATCCGCTGCGGCCCCTCATGCACCGACAAATAAGAGCCAACCCCGTGGCCTGTGCCATGGTTGAAATCAAGCCCCGCCAACCACAGCGGATAACGCGCCAACGGGTCCAGATCACGACCACTTAACCCCTTGGGAAACCGCACTCGAGATAGGGCGATCAATCCCTGTAACACGCGGGTAAAACAGGTTTTTTCCTGATCTCCGACCTCGCCAACCGCGATGGTTCTGGTGATGTCGGTGGTGCCGTCACGGTATTGCCCGCCACTGTCGACCAACAGCATTTCACCCGATTTCACCGCGCGATTGCTGTCCTTTGAAACACGATAATGCATGATCGCGCCATTCGGACCCGCGCCGCAAATAGTCTCAAAACTAATGTCGCGCAGCAGGTTGGTGTCACGCCGAAAACCTTCCAGCTTTTGCACCACCTCAATCTCGCGCAGCGTGCCCTTTGGGGCCTTGTTGTTCAGCCAAGCCAGAAACTTGACCATCGCCATACCATCGCGCAAATGCGCGGCGCGAGCGCCGGAAACCTCAACGTCATTCTTGCGGGCTTTGGGCAGGCTACACAGATCTTGCGCATAGATAATCTCGATGTTGGCGCGGCGTAAAATATCGCTCACCAGAATTGGCGCGCTGCCATCATCAACCAAAATAGCGCCGTCTAACGCTTGCAATGCCGTGGTGAAATCATCCCAGTCATGGACTTGAATATCCGCATCATTCGGCGCATCGCTGGCCTTGCTTGGCGTGGTGAACAGATCAACCCGCCCGCTGACATGCAGAATGGCAAAAGCCTGCACAACGGGGTTGCGCTCCACATCACTGCCGCGAATATTCAGCAACCAGCAAATGCTGTCGGGCAGGGTGATCACCGCGGCTTTCGCACCGCGTTTTTCGATCACAGCCGCAAGCCGACGGCGCTTATCAGCCGAGCTTTCACCCGCAAATTCAATAGGATGGTCGATAATCTTACCTGCAGGCTTTGCAGGTCGATCTGCCCAAATCCGGTCCACTAAATTATCTGTCGCGCGCAAACGAATGCCGCTTCCCGCCAACATTTTCTCTAGCTTTTCAAGCTCGCCCTGAGTGTGTAACCACGCATCATAGCCCACAACGCCACCCGCAGGCAGCGCGGTTTTTAGCCACTCGCCCAGCTGCACTTCGGGCCAATCAACCGGTGTAAAATGCGCCAAATCAACCTGAGATTTAATCTGGGTGCGGTAACGCCCATCAACAAAAACACCAGCCTGATCAGGCACAACTGCACAAAATCCAGCAGATCCCGTGAACCCCGTCAACCACGCCAACCGCGCGTCACATGGCGCAACATATTCGCCCTGATGCGCATCGGCACGCGGCACCAAAAAACCATCCAGCCCCTCGGCGCTGATTTGGTCGCGCAACAACGCCAAACGCGCTGGCCCGTTCTCGGGGTGTGATGTCACCTCAAACGACTGAAACATGCTTTGTCCTTCTTCTTTTCTTAAATATCCCCGCGCGGAGCGCATCAAACGGCGCGTGCAGAGCGCATCAAGCCAGTGAGTTAGCCAACCCGTTTCATGCCCATCGCCCGCGCTCGCGCCCGTGGATCACTGTCAAACAAGGACGCCAATTGCTCGGTCATTGCCCCCGCCAATTGCTCGACATCGGTGATGGTCACCGCGCGCTCATAGTAGCGAGTGACGTCATGGCCAATGCCGATTGCCAACAGTTCAACGGCTTTGCGCTTTTCAACCATTTCGATCACATCGCGCAGGTGTTTTTCCAAGTAATTGGCAGGGTTAACCGACAATGTAGAATCATCCACCGGCGCGCCATCCGAAATCACCATCAGAATTTTGCGCACTTCAGGTCGCGCAACCATCCGCCGATGCGCCCACTCCAGCGCCTCGCCATCAATGTTTTCTTTCAGCAGGCCTTCCTTCATCATCAGCCCCAAATTGGGCCGCACCCGACGCCACGGCGTATCGGCGGATTTATAGATGATATGGCGCAAATCATTCAGACGGCCCGGGGTTTGTTCGCGCCCAGAACTGAGCCATTTTTCACGACATTGTCCGCCCTTCCAAGCGCGCGTGGTAAAGCCCAAAATCTCGACTTTAACCTGACAACGTTCCAGCGTGCGGGCCAAAACATCGGCACAAATCGCCGCAATTGAAATTGGCCGCCCGCGCATTGAACCCGAGTTATCAATCAAAAGCGTCACGCAAGTATCGCGAAATTCGGTGTCTTTTTCCTGCTTAAACGACAGCGGCGTGGTCGGATTCGCAATCACCCGCGCCAAACGTCCAGCGTCCAGCGTGCCCTCTTCCAGGTCAAACTCCCAAGAGCGGCTTTGCTGGGCTTGCAAGCGACGTTGCAACTTGTTTGCAAGGCGAGAAACCGCGCCCTTCAATGGCTCCAACTGCTGATCTAGATAGGCCCGCAGACGTTCCAATTCGGCAGGTTCAGCCAAATCTTCGGCGTAAATTTCCTCATCAAAATCAGTGCAGTAGACCTCGTAATTTGGATCCGCATCAGAGAATGGGGCTGGCACCGGGGGCTCCATCGGCGCGTCGCCCTCGGGCATTTCGGCCTCTTCGCCCTGTTCCATATCGGCCATGTCATCCATCGAGACTTGGGCTTGCGATTGGTTCTGCTGCTCGTCCTGTGCACGCTCGGGGCTGGCGTCAGCGTCTTCCTGTTCTTCCTCAGCGCCTTGGCTGTCGGCGTTTTCGTCGTCTTCATCACCCTCTTCGGCCTGATCATCGGCGTTGTCATCTTCACCGTCTGGATCATCGCCCAGCTGGTCTGCATAGCCCAGATCGGCGATCACTTGACGGGTGAATTTGGCGAATTGGGTTTGGTCGGCCAAGGTGTCTTGCAAGCCCTCCAAAGTGCCGCCAGCTTTCTCGGTGATAAAGTCCTGCCACAGCGACATGATGTTCTGTGCGCCGGCCGGTAAATCGCGCCCAGTTGCCAAATGGCGCACCAGATATCCGGCGGCGGCGGCCAGCGGGGCCTCGGATTGTTTGGTGATCTGGTCATAGCCGTTCTTGTCGGCCTCAGCGGCGATTTTGGCGTCGATATTGCCCAAGGTGCCGGGCATATCGCGCGCCCCAACCGCCTCGCAGCGGGCATGCTCCATCGCCTCATAGATCCCGCGAGCCAGATCGCCTTGTGGGGCATAACGGGCATGGGTGGCGATGTCATGATGCTTGTGCCGCAGAGCAAGCGCATCGGCGGTTCCGCGGGCCAGTAGAACCTCGTCGCGACTCATGCGGCGGCTGACTTGTGGCAGGCGCACAGTGTCGGCGGTGGCCCCCGGAGGATCCACCGTGAAGGTCACGGACAGTTCAGGATCGTCCGCCATCACCTTGGTGGCTTCAGCGAGCGCCTTTTTGAAGGCTTCAGCGGGATTGTCGGTGGGTTTGTTCATCCAGATGTCCTTAGATCTGCGCGCTCGTTAAGCGGTGCAGGCGTCCTTGCGGGCATTCGAGAAGAAGGCCCACAAGGGTTTGAGGCGTGCTGCGTTATCACCCCATGCTCATGCTGGCAGCCGATTCCGGTAGCTCTTCGTCGAAACAGCGCTGATAGAACTCGGCCACGGTTTGGCGTTCTAACTCATCGCATTTGTTCAAGAAGGTCAGCCGGAACGCATAGCCGATATTGCGGAAAATCGTCGCGTTCTGCGCCCATGTGATCACCGTGCGGGGGGACATCACGGTGGACAGATCACCGTTCATAAAGGCGGTGCGGGTCAGGTCGGCCAATGTCACCATCTGGCTGATTTGCTTGCGGCCAGCCTCGGTGTTGTACAAGGGATTTTTCGACAGCACGATGGCGGTTTCAGCGTCATGCGACAGGTAGTTCAGTGCCGCCACCAGTGACCAGCGATCCATCTGGCCCTGATTGATCAGTTGGGTGCCGTGATACAGCCCCGTGGTGTCGCCCAAGCCAACCGTATTGGCGGTGGCAAACAGCCGGAAATAAGGATGCGGGGTGATGACTTTGTTCTGGTCAAGCAATGTCAGCTTGCCGTCAACTTCCAGCACCCGCTGGATCACAAACATCACATCGGCACGACCGGCGTCATATTCGTCAAACACAATCGCGGTATTGGTGCGCAGCGCCCACGGCAGAATGCCTTCTTGAAATTCGGTGATCTGTTTGCCGTCTTTCAGTCTGATCGCGTCTTTCCCGATCAGATCAATCCGGCTGATGTGACTGTCGAGGTTGACCCGCACGCAGGGCCAGTTCAGCCGCGCTGCAACCTGTTCAATATGGGTGGATTTACCCGTGCCGTGAAAACCCTGGATCATCACGCGGCGGTTGTGCGCAAAACCGGCCAGAATTGCCAACGTGGTGTCGGGATCAAACTTGTAGGTTGAATCAATGTCGGGCACGCGTTCGCTGGATTCTGAGTAGCCCTTGACCACCATGTCGGTGTCCACGCCAAATACGTCTCGAACAGAAATATCTTGATCCGGTTTTTCGTTGGTTTCCATCGTCACATCCGCTTCATTATCAGTTTTCGGGTATGCCCATTCGGGCCTCGCAAGGTTGGTGCCTGAAATTCACGTCCTGTGCAAGGGATGCGGGCGGTGAATTTTGAAAACCCGGGGCTTAAATTCGGAGCGCAGGTGCCGTGAATTCCTTCAAAACCTACACCAAACTGTGATCTGGCGTGGGGTGCACAGCTGGGTTTATTATATGTTATGGAGTGGGTAACAAAAGGAGATGGATATGAACCGACGTATGATGTTGACCTCTGGTCTTGCCGCCACTGCCGTATTTGGGGCCACGTTTGGATTTGGCAGCCAGCAAATGGATGCCGCCACTGGCGCATTTGAAGTGACCCGCACGGATGCTGATTGGCAAGACCGTTTGACGTCATTGCAATATAAAGTCATGCGCCATGAGGGCACCGAGCGGTCAGGATCATCAGCGCTGGATAAAAACTATGCGGCGGGCACCTATCAGTGTCGTGGCTGTGATTTACCGCTGTATCCGTCAAAGACCAAGTTTGATTCCGGCACCGGCTGGCCGAGCTTCTGGGACGCGTTGCCAAATGCGATTGGCACCAGAGCCGACAACACCCTGTTCAGCCGCCGCACCGAAGTGCATTGCCGCCGCTGTGGCAGCCATCTGGGTCATATTTTCAATGACGGACCAAAACCGACCGGCAAGCGGCATTGTCTGAACGGAGCCTCGCTGGTGTTTATCGCGGCCTAGCCTGCATTACAGTTGTTGCTTGGCGACATGGAAGCGCGTAAAGGGGGGGTATGAAACAGATCCCCAAAAAAAATACCGATGATGCCCTTATTCAGGAATTCTTGAACAAGGGTGGCAAAATCAGCATAGGCAAAACCAAACCGTTTCCAAGCGAGCTGGGGCTGAGCAAAAATCTTTGGAACAATAAACTGACCAAAGAAGAGAAAGCCGCGCGGGATAAAAAATAATTTCGCGGGGCGATTATCTGCTGTTTGTAGTGACATCTGTGCGTTTGCAGTGCCCCACTTTGAGCCCATTTGTTGGCTCGCAGGCTTTGAAATGCATTTGGCCGTACCCCGATTTCGGCCTGGCCTCTCAGCTTATTTAGGCGAATTTTCGGGCGATAGGCCAACCCAAATCTGATACAATCTTCGGCCTTGCCTTGCCTTGTCTGGCCACGGGCACGGGGGGGGAACCGCATCACGGCGAAACGCGTTGGTGCATTAGAACGTGGGCACACAAAAAACGGCCCCCAAACGGGGCCGCATTTCAGGGTATCAATATCAGCGTTTAAAGTGCCGGCTGGTTTTGATCTGTTCCCAGGCCCAAACCACCAGTTGCAGCTGCTCTTCTTGCGAGCGATCGCCGCCATTCATATCGGGGTGCAGGCCTTTGATCAGCTTTTTATAGGCCTTGCGCACTTCGGCTTTGGTCCAATGATCCTTGGCTTCCAGCACGTCGATGGCTTTGCGCTCGGTTGGCGGCAGTTTGCGGGTGCCGGTGATCGATCGGCCGGGGTTTTGGGTCGCATTGCTGCCCAAAACCTGTTGTGGATCATCAACCCCAAGCCGTGCCCAAGCGCGCTCTTCGGCGGTTTTTCTCAACGGTTTATCATCGCGCTCCGACGTCTGGGTTTTGCCAATCTGGCCTTGCAGCGCATCATCTGGGGAACCGTCAAAAAAGTTCCACTTCAGATTATATTCGCGCACGTGGATTTTGCAAAACCAAACGTAGTCGTCCACCGCATCGGGGGAACGGGGGGCGCGGTACTTACCGGCCTCCTCGCAAGACTCGTGCTCGCAAATGCGAGTCGAGGTGTCAAACGCACCAGACATGCCGCGGCGGCCGCGGGTACGTTTCTTTTTATCGGACGAAACCGACATATCAAACCCAAAGGGATCGCTTTTTACCATTTCAAAACCTTTTCGACTCAGGCATGAGACTTTAACCTGATCCGTGCCGGATAGAAGAGGAGATATGAAGAAATGTTGATCGAAGACCAAATTTCTGAAAAATTACAGGCGGCGTTCTCGCCGGAGCTGTTGCAAGTGTTCAATGAGAGCGACCAGCATGCGGGACATGCGGGGCATGATGGCTCCGGCGAGAGCCATTTTCGGGTGGTGATCCGGGCGGCTGCGTTTGAAGACATCAGCCGCCTTGCCCGTCACCGCGCGGTGTTCGCAGCGCTTGGCAAGGATCTGGTTGGGCGCATCCATGCCTTGGGTCTGGAAATTAACAACTAGGGTTTCGCTTGAGTTTATCGGTGCGTGCGTGGGTCTTTGACCTCAACCGCGCCGGTTGCGGGACCCAGCGTTGGGGCGGCGCGGTGGCCGTCATTGCGGGCTGCGTTCAGCAGGGGCGCACGAACGCCTGGGGTGACGTCTGGAGCGATTTCTGCGGCAACAGTGGTTGGGGTCGCTGCCGCTTCTGTGACGGGTTTTGCGGCCACGATGGGGGCCGCTGTGACTGGGGCTGTAACTGGGGCTGTGACGGCTTGAACCACTTCACTCTGGGTGGTGATCGCGCGTCGAAACACCAGCATGTTCTGGACGGTGATGCTGCGGCCGCGCAAACCGCTGCGCTCCTCGCAGGGCAGGGTGTCAGAGCGTTGATACTCCCAGCCCTCGGCCCCAAGCTCGTTCAGGATGTCCATCATCGCATGGGAAAAACGCGCCTCAACGGTTTTGACGCCTTTGATTTTCAGCCCCTTTTTCGGGGCTGGCACAACTTTATACTCGTAATGTGGCATCTCTGATCCTTGGACTTTTAAACTTGGAAATTACAACAGCCTGACAAATCTTGCCGACGAGGCCAAACCCCTCCGGTGAAATATTGCCACCTTGATTTAACCGTTTAGCTTTTTGGCAACGATCTCGTTCACCGCTTTCGGGTTGGCCTTACCGCCGGTGGCTTTCATCACTTGGCCAACAAACCAGCCCGCCAGTTTCGGGTTGGCTTTGGCCTTTTCAACTTGGGCCGGATTGGCGGCAATGATCTCGTCAACCGCCGCTTCAATCGCGCCGGTGTCGGTGACTTGTTTCATGCCGCGTTCGGCGACGATTTCGGCAGGCACGCCGCCCTCGGTATAGACAATCTCAAACAGCTCTTTGGCGATTTTGCCACTGATGTCACCGCTGGTGATCAGTGCGATCACACCGCCGAGTTGATCGGCTGAAACCGGGCTGTCACTGATGGATTTTTCGTCCTTTTTCAGGCGGCCAAACAGCTCGTTGATCACCCAGTTGGCGGCCAGTTTCCCATCACGGCCTTTGGCAACATTTTCAAAGTATGCAGCACTGGCCACATCGGCGGTTAGCACTGAGGCGTCATAATCCGACAGGCCGAAGTCACTGATAAAGCGTGACTTTTTAGCATCCGGCAGTTCCGGCAGGGTGGCGGCAATCGCATCAACCCAGTCCTGTTCGATCTCCAGCGGCAGCAGGTCAGGGCAAGGGAAATAGCGGTAATCATGCGCCTCTTCTTTGGAGCGCATCGAGCGCGTTTCATTCTTGTCCGGATCATACAGGCGGGTTTCCTGATGGATCTCGCCACCATCCTCCAAGATCGCGATTTGGCGCTTGGCCTCATAATCAATCGCGGCCTGCATGAAGCGCATCGAGTTCATGTTCTTGATCTCGCAACGGGTGCCCAGATGCGAGAAAACACCGGTTTCATAATAGCGCTCATAGGCACCAGCCCGGCAAACCGAAACATTGACATCGGCGCGCAGATTGCCGTTTTGCATGTTGCCATCACACGTGCCCAAATAGCGCAGGATCTGGCGGATTTTAGCAACGAACGCGGCGGCTTCTTCGGGGCCGCGCATGTCAGGTCGCGAGACGATTTCCATTAGGGCCACGCCGGTGCGGTTCAGATCCACAAACGACATATTCGGGTCCATATCGTGGATTGATTTGCCCGCGTCTTGCTCCAGATGGATGCGTTCAATCCGCACCAAACGGGCCATGCCTTCGCCCATTTCGACCAGCACTTCGCCCTCGCCAACAATCGGGTGATAGAGCTGCGAAATCTGATAACCTTGCGGCAAATCAGGGTAGAAATAGTTTTTACGATCAAAGGCCGAGTACAGGTTGATCTGCGCCTTCAAGCCCAGCCCCGTGCGCACCGCTTGTTCAACGCAAAATTCGTTGATCACTGGCAGCATGCCGGGCATCGCGGCATCAACAAAGGCGACATTGGAATTTGGCTCGGAACCAAATTTGGTCGAGGCACCAGAGAACAGTTTGGCCTTACTGGCGACCTGCGCGTGTACCTCAAGCCCGATCACCAGTTCCCAGTCATATTTGGCCCCCGTGATCACTTTGGGTTTGGGGCTTTCATAGGTTTGATCAAGCATGGCGAAGTCCATCCGGCTGTTGGTTGTTGCATGCCTTCTAAGCGAGGGGGCAAGGTGGGGCAAGGGGAATGGATTGCCGATCACGGGCTTTGGCGTTAGTTATTGGGGGAATTTGTAGAAAGTATTGCTATGTCTCTGACGTTTCCCTTCTTTAAGTCTCTGCCCAAAACCGTCTCGGCGCTGTTGTTGTCTTTGCCGCTGGCCTGTTCATCCCCGGGGCAGGGTTCACTGCCGGATAACTATGAGAGCGACTATGAACCCGACCTTGAGATTTCGGAACCCGTCACTCAAGCATCCACATTTCAATCTGTGATGCGCTGGGATCATCGCGTTGAGGCGGATCAGTGGACCGTCGAATCCCTGCATGCGGTGCTGAACGGGGCAGGGCAGCCCTTAATCAGTGTGGTGCCGCGCGATATTGCGACGTGGTGTCCGGCCTACCCAAACAACACTCGCCAACAGCGTGCCACGTTTTGGGTTGGTTTGTTGTCGGCAATGGCCAAGCATGAAAGCACATGGAACCCAGCGGCCGTTGGCGGCGGTGGTCAATGGTTCGGCTTGGTGCAAATCTCGCCTGCCACAGCGCGCGGTTATGGCTGTGCGGCAACCAGCGGGGCGGCGTTGAACGATGGCAGCGCCAATCTGTCCTGTGCGATCCGCATCATGGCGCATACGGTGCCGCGCGACGGGGTTGTGTCCGAAGGCATGCGCGGAGTGGCCGCCGATTGGGGGCCATTCCACAGTGCCGCCAAACGCGCTGAAATGGCGGCTTGGACATCCGCGCAGAGCTATTGCCAATAAGGTCTAGGGCTTCAGAAGCACATTTATACGCAGGTTTATTTCGTCGGGGTTGCCCGCATAGGTCGGCAATCCGCGTGGCAGCCAGCCTTGGCCATTTGGCCCGCCCGCCATGCCTTCTGAGACATCCATCAGGTTCACAAAACCTTGCTGGCTCAGCGCATCAAACACATAGCCCGAGCGATTACCGCTGCGGCAAATCAAAGCGATCGGGGTGTCGGGGTTGTTGGTGCGCAGTATGGTCAGGGTTTCCACAAAGGATTTTGCTTGCATATCCAGCGCAATCGCCCCCTCGGCAATGCCGGTTTGCGCCCATTCCTGCGGGGTGCGGATATCGACCAGAATGATCTTGCCCGCTTTGGCCGCGACATAGGCGTCGGGCGCTGTGATCACGGTTTGGCCAGCGATAGCGGGCGATGATGCCAGCGACACGGCGATCAGGGTGCTGATACCGCCGATCAAGACGCTACGTCTATTGATTTTATGAAGGGGGCTGGTGACTTGCGGTTTCATTTGGTCTACTCCACAGTGATATTCTGATGCTGTGTATGATCGACGGCCAACGTATTTTAAAGGCTGAATGTGATTGCGGGCACAGACAAATGGTCACATTCGCGTGTTGTGGTGTGTGGGGAATGAGGGAGGAACAGGTCTTGAAAATCGGAGCACCTAAGGAGGTTTTTGCAGGTGAAGCGCGGGTGGCGATGACGCCAGAGAGCGCTGTGCAGTTGCAAAAACTGGGCTATGAATGTCTGATCGAGGCGGGCGCTGGTAAGGCGGCTGGATTCTCGGACAAAGCCTATAAAGAGGTCGGCGTTACGGTGATCCGCGGCGCGGTGGCCCTGTGGAAAGCGGCTGATGTGATCACCAAGGTGCGTCCACCCTCAAGCACCGAAGCGCGGCGTTTGAGCAAGGGCAAGACCTTGATCTCGTTCTTTTTCCCCGGACAATCCGAAGAATTACTAGAGCTTGCCAATTCCAAAGGCGCCAATGTGATCGCCATGGATATGGTGCCCCGAATTTCACGCGCCCAGAAGATGGATGCGCTGTCCAGCATGGCCAATATCGCGGGCTACCGCGCGGTTATTGAGGCCAGCAACAACTTTGGTCGCTTCTTTACCGGTCAAGTCACAGCGGCTGGCAAAGTGCCGCCCGCCAAGGTTTTGGTGATCGGGGCTGGGGTGGCCGGATTGGCCGCCATCGGCACCGCCACCTCACTTGGCGCGATCACTTATGCGTTTGATGTGCGCCCTGAAGTGGCCGAGCAAGTGGAATCGATGGGGGCCGAATTTGTGTTCCTTGATTTTTCTGAGGATCAGGCCGATGGTGCGGCGACCGGCGGCTATGCCCCGGTTTCAAGCCCCGAATTTCGCGAGGCCCAACTGGCCAAATTCCGCGAAATCGCGCCTGACATCGACATTGTGATCACCACCGCGCTGATCCCGAACCGCGAAGCGCCAGAGCTGTGGACCAAGGACATGGTCGACGCGATGAAGCCCGGCAGTGTGATCATTGATCTGGCTGCGGAAAAAGGTGGCAACTGTAAGCTGACGGTGATGGACGAGCGGATCGTCACCAAAAACGGTGTCATCATCATTGGCTACACCGATTTTCCCAGCCGGATGGCGGCACAATCCTCGACGCTTTATGCCAATAACATCCGCCACATGATCTCGGATCTGACGCCGGACAAAGACGGCAAAATTAACCATGATATGGAAGATGATGTGATCCGTGGTGCGACCGCGACGTTTAAAGGCAAAATCACCTTCCCACCGCCGCCGCCGAAAATTCAGGCGATCGCAGCGCAACCCCAAAAGCCCGCGCCAAAGGAGCTGACGCCAGCCGAGAAACGCAGTAAAGAAGACGCTGAATTCAAAGCGGTCACCAAATCGCAAGTTGGTTTACTGGCGGGTGGGGCGCTGCTGATGCTGGTCATCGGTGCCTATGCCCCGGCCAGTTTCATGCAGCATTTCATCGTGTTTGTGCTGTCGTGTTTCATTGGCTTCCAAGTGATTTGGAAGGTCAGCCACGCGCTGCACACGCCTTTGATGGCGGTGACCAACGCGATCTCGGGCATCGTGATCCTTGGCGCGCTGTTGCAAATCGGCTCCAGCAACTGGTTGGTGGTGCTGCTTGCCACCCTCGCGGTGCTGATCGCGTCAATCAATGTTGTTGGTGGCTTTCTGGTGACACGCCGGATGCTTGCCATGTTCCAGAAATCTTAAGGGGGGACGTGACATGAGCATTGGAATCGTATCCGCAGCCTATATCGCCTCGGCGGTCCTATTCATTTTGTCGCTGGGCGGCTTGTCAAATCAGGAGAACGCCAAACGCGCGGTCTGGTATGGTATTGTCGGCATGGCGGTGGCGGTATTTGCCACCATTTTCGGCCCCGGAATGGGCAATTATTTCTTGGTTCTGGTGGCCGTCGGCGCCGGTGGCTATGCCGGTTATTATGTGGCGGGCAAGGTCGAGATGACCGAGATGCCGCAACTGGTGGCGGCCTTGCACAGCTTCGTCGGCTTGGGGGCGGTGTTCATCGGTCTGAACGCCGAGCTTGAACTTGGCACCGTGCTGGCCTTGAAGGCCAGCGGCGGTGATCTATCGCAGCTGGCCGGTTTTGCCGCCAAGCTGGTGCATAAAACACCGGTGGAAATTTCGATCCTCAAGGTCGAGGTGTTCTTGGGCATCTTCATCGGCATCATCACCTTCACAGGCTCGATCATTGCCTTTGGAAAGCTGGCCGGCAAGGTCGATGGCGGCTCGCATAAACTGCCTGGTGGTCACATGCTGAACGCCGGTGCATTGGCGGCCTGTGTCATCTTAGGTCTGATGTATTTTGGCGGCTCTGGTCTCTGGACACTGTTGTTGATGATCCTGATTGCTGGCTTTATCGGCTGGCATCTGATCATGGGCATTGGCGGCGCTGATATGCCGGTCGTTGTGTCGATGTTGAACAGCTATTCCGGCTGGGCAGCGGCGGCGATTGGCTTCACTTTGGGCAATGATTTGCTGATCGTGGTTGGGGCACTTGTCGGCTCTTCCGGCGCGATCCTTAGCTACATCATGTGCAAGGCGATGAACCGCAAGTTCATCTCGGTGATCCTCGGCGGATTTGGCGGACCTTCGGGGCCACAAATGGCGGTTGAAGGCGAGCAAATCTCGATTGAAGCCGAAGGCGTTGCCGCAGCATTGGATGACGCCGACAGCGTGGTGATTATCCCGGGCTACGGCATGGCGGTGGCGCAGGCCCAGCAGGCGGTTTCCGAGCTGGTCAAGCGCTTGCGCGATGCGGGCAAAACCGTGCGGTTTGCCATTCACCCCGTTGCGGGACGTTTGCCGGGCCACATGAATGTGCTGCTGGCTGAGGCTCGCGTTCCGTATGATATCGTGCTGGAAATGGACGAAATCAATGCTGATTTCCCCAGCACCGATGTGGTGATTGTGATCGGGTCTAACGACATCGTTAACCCAGCCGCGCAGGATGATCCCAACTCGCCAATCGCCGGTATGCCGGTGCTGGAATGTTGGAACGCCAAACAGGTGTTCGTCTGCAAACGCGGGCAGGGTACGGGATATTCGGGTATTGAAAACCCGCTGTTCTATAAGGAAAACACCCGTATGTTTTATGGCGATGCCAAGGACAGTCTGAACAAATTGCTGGCGCTGATCAAATAAGCGCTTGTTCTAGAGTGCATCATAGCACGCATGGCCTCTGTGAAGCGTTTTCATGGGGGCCTTTTTTATGCGCAGAGAAGACATGTTGGTCGATGTATTTTCCGTCCGCCAGTCTCTCACATTAGGCCTATGAAACGATCGGCCAGCCCCCCCGTGCGGGTCTTGTGGAGTTAACCGCAGAAGTTGGTGACGGAGATCATCAGGCGGCGCTTTTGGTTTGTTTTTCGATTATCTCGATCCCGTCGGAGAATGTGACGCCTTGAATGAGTTTTGGCAATTGGTTTTTGCCCCTCAATTTTAGCCATCGTTTCTCAGCCTCTTTTATGAGCTTAAAGACCATCACCATGGCAGTGTTTCGTTTCAGGCAGCCCTTGGTTCTCTTGGTTCTGTGGCGGACGGTTGCAAAGGTGCTTTCAATAGGATTTGTGGTGCGGATGTGTTTCCAGTGCTCGGCGGGAAAATCAAAGAATGTCAGGAGTGCATCCCGATCTTTTTTCAGACAGGCGACAGCTTTTTCGTATTTGACCTGGTATTTTGCACAGAAGAGGTCGAAGGCTTTTCCGGCATCATCCTTGGTGTCCGCCATCTATAACCTGACAGGGCATGCGAGCATGCCCGAGAAGGCAGATTTCATGCAAATCAGCCTTTGCCTTTGCTTGCAGGGCTTTGGGCATTTTATTGAGGATATTTGCGGTTTTGTGAACCCAACAACGTTGTCCTTTTGTCTGGGGAAAGACCTCTCGCAATGCCGCCCAAAACCCCAAAGCGCCATCACCTACCGCAAGTTTAGGTGGGGTATTCAGGCCACGGGCCTTTAGATCAAGGAGTAGTTCACGCCA
>JPUR01000144.1 GCA_001321835.1 Marinosulfonomonas sp. PRT-SC04 | reverse complement strand
GGTTTGGCATGACGCCGGGCATTGGGTTTGCGGTGCTGGCAGGGCTTTGTTATGGCAGCTTTCTAACCGCCAACCGCTGGTTGTCAACCGCAGCGCCACCACGCGCATTGCTGTTAAGCCATATGTTGATCGGCACGTTGGTCTTGGCTGTTCCGGGTCTGCGCCATGTGCCGGATTTCACCACGCAAATCAGCGCCCTCACCCTGCTCTCGGCTTTTGCCTCGATGGCTGGAAACCTGTTGTTAATCATGGCCTACCGGATGGCACCGGCCTCGAAAATGGCACCGCTGGTTTGTTTCCAGCTGATCGCGGCCACCCTGTTGGGCTGGGCGGTTTTCAATGACCTCCCCGATACATTTACCGTGATTGGGCTTGGGATTCTGATCGCCAGCGGCCTTGGATCAGCCCTGTTGAAACGCTAGCGTTTCCAGTCGCCTCGCGCCCGAATTTCGGTCGAGGAAATATCCAGCATCGGCACGTTGATAAAGCACCACGCTGGGGGGCAAGCATCGGCCAACACACTAGATTGCGGGCCGCGTAATCGATGCTGTTGATAGCATTTGGCCGCTTTTGACATCCGTGCCGAGGTCCGATCACCGGGCCGTGCAATCACCCCGATCGGCACATTTTCCATGATCTTTTTCCAGTCCTGCCAGCGATGAAAGCTGGCCAAATTATCCGCGCCCATCAACCAAACAAACCGTACCCCCCGCCTGCGCACAAACAACGCCTCTAACGTCTGGGCAGTATAGCGTGTGCCGATTTGGGCCTCAAAATCTGTCACCTTGATGCGTGGGTGATCCGAGATTTCCCGACAGGCCGCCATGCGTTTTTCAATCGCGGCGGGCGCATCCACTTTCAACGGATTGCCCGGCGACACCAGCCACCAGACCTGATCCAGATTGAAGCGTTTCAACGCGGCCTTGGAGATATGCACATGCCCCGCGTGCGGCGGATCGAACGAGCCTCCCAACAGGCCGATCCGCTGCCCCTCAGCCGCATGTGGAAGGCCGCTGATCACGCCTATTCGCTCTCGCTGGAACGCGCCCAGAGATTGATGGCCTCGTCACTGGCCAACACATCAATCTGCGCCAATTCATCGTCGCTGAACTCCAGATTATCGACCGCACCGACGCAATCCAAAACCTGTTCCGGCTTAGATGCACCAATCAACGCCGTGGTAATCCCACCGCCGCGCAGCACCCACGCAATCGCCATCTGCGCCAAGGTCTGGCCACGGTTTTCAGCAATCGCATTCAAACCACGAATGCTCTCAAGCGCATGCTCGCTCAGCATACCGGGCAACAGTGATTTCCCCTGTTTGGCGCGGCTGCCATCAGGCACACCCTTCAGATATTTGTTGGTCAGCATGCCTTGAGCCAGCGGCGTGAAGGCGATGGAACCGATGCCAAGACCGGCCAAAGTTTCCTTCAGGCCATCCTCCTCAACCCAACGATTTAACATATTATAGCTGGGCTGATGAATCAAACAGGGGGTGCCCAGATCATTCAAAATCGCCACGGCCTCGCGGGTACGCTCGGAATTATACGATGAAATTCCTGCATAAAGCGCCTTACCCGAACGCACGATCTGATCCAGCGCGCCCATGGTTTCCTCAAGCGGGGTGTCAGGATCAAAGCGATGCGAATAGAAAATATCGACGTAGTCCAGCCCCAACCGTTTCAACGACGCATCACAAGACGCGATCAGATATTTGCGACTGCCCCACTCGCCATAAGGGCCGGGCCACATGTCATATCCGGCCTTGGTCGAGATGATCATCTCATCGCGATATCCGGCGAAATCAGTTTTCAGAATCTCACCAAACGCGGTCTCGGCACTGCCCGCAGGGGGGCCGTAATTGTTGGCCAAATCAAAATGCGTGATGCCCGAGTCAAACGCGGTTCGGCAAATTTCTCGCTTGGTCTGATGCGGGGTATCCTCGCCAAAATTATGCCACAGGCCCAAGGAAATCGCCGGTAATTTCACACCAGAATTGCCACAACGACGATAGACCATCTTATCATAACGGTCCTCGGCGGGGCGATAGTTTGGTGGAAAAGTTTTAGGCGGGCGCTTATTGCTCATGACGGTTCTCCGAATGCAGGATCATTTCCCCCTCGATACCGGAAGTCGTCACATTTAACAAAGAGCTATTCATGTGATTGCCCACAGCGCTCCAGTTCGGTATCAAGACCCCTAGCACAAGAATCCCATTTCAGGAGCATCCCCATGGCCGCCTATAAATACGTATATTTCATGGACGGTGTGTCCAAAACCTATCCCGGCGGCAAAAAGCTGTTTGAAAACATCCAGCTGAACTTTTTGCCCGGTGTGAAAATCGGCGTCGTCGGCGTGAACGGCTCGGGTAAATCCACCCTGATGAAAATCATGGCCGGCTTAGATACAGATTTCACCGGCGAAGCATGGGTCGCTGAGGGCGCAAAAGTTGGCTACCTGCCGCAGGAACCCAAGTTGGATGAAACCCTGACCGTGCGTGAAAACGTCATGCTGGGCGTCGCCGATAAAAAGGCCATTCTGGATCGCTATAATGATCTGGCGATGAACTACTCGGATGAGACCGCCGAGGAAATGGGCAAGCTGCAAGACGAGATTGACGCCCAAAACCTGTGGGATTTGGACGCGCAAATCGACGTGTCAATGGAGGCCCTGCGTTGCCCTGCCGATGACGCCGATGTCACGACGCTTTCAGGCGGCGAAATGCGCCGTGTCGCCCTGTGCAAGCTGCTGCTCGAAGCACCCGATATGCTGCTGCTCGATGAGCCGACCAACCACTTGGACGCTGAAACCATCGCATGGCTGCAAAATCACTTGATGGCCTACAAAGGCACCATTTTGATCGTCACCCATGACCGTTATTTCCTCGACGATATCACCTCGTGGATACTGGAGTTGGACCGCGGCCAAGGTGTTCCATGGGAAGGCAACTACTCCTCATGGCTGGAACAAAAGGCCAAGCGCCTGTCCAAAGAGGCCCGCGAGGACAAATCCCGCCAGAAAACTCTGGAGCGCGAGCTGGAGTGGATGCGCGCCTCACCAAAGGCCCGCCAAGCAAAATCCAAGGCGCGGATCAACGCCTATAACGACATGGCCAACATGTCCGAACGCGAGAAATTGGGCAAAGCGCAGATCATCATTCCCAACGGTCCGCGCCTTGGCAGCAAGGTGATCGAGGTCGAAGGATTGGCCAAAGCTATGGGCGACAAATTGTTGATCGAAGACCTTACATTCTCGATCCCGCCCGGCGCGATTGTCGGCGTGATCGGCCCCAATGGCGCGGGTAAAACCACGCTGTTTCGGATGATGACCGGCCAAGAACAGCCCGATGCTGGCAACGTGACATTCGGCGACACTGTGCAGCTGTCCTATGTTGATCAGTCCCGCGATGATCTGGACCCCAAAGCCACGGTTTGGGAAGCGATCACCGACGGCCAAGACATCATCATGCTTGGCGATGCGGAGATGAACTCGCGGGCCTATTGCTCGGCGTTCAATTTTAAGGGCGGCGATCAGCAGAAAACGCTCGGGATGCTGTCAGGCGGCGAGCGCAACCGCGTCCACATGGCACGCCTGCTGCGCTCTGGCGGCAACGTGTTGTTGCTCGATGAGCCAACCAATGATCTGGATGTTGAAACGCTGCGGGCTTTGGAAGATGCGCTGGTAGATTTCGCCGGTTGCGCTGTGGTGATCTCGCACGATCGGTTCTTCTTGGATCGGATTTGTACGCATATTCTGGCCTTCGAAGGAGAGGCACATGTCGAATGGTTTGAAGGCAACTTTGAGCTGTATGAAGAGGACAAGAAACGTCGTCTGGGTGCCGATGCGTCGGAGCCAAAAAGGGTGAAGTTTAAGAAGTTCGTGAGATAGTATTATGCAAGTTGCAAATGAGTTTGTAGTCGAAATCCAACGGCTATTGAAAGGTATGATAAAATCCATTGAGGAAGATGCAATAGACTACTCTATTCTAGATCGAATAGACCTACTTGTTGAGGCAACTGAAGACGGCGTATAAGGAAAGAAATTTAAGAGCCTGCTATCAGGGACCTCCAGTAACGGGAGCGTTAGAGATTCCGTGTCATTTCTGTAAACTGAGTAAAAGGAATGACACATGCGAGAAGAATTTGATTTTGATATAGCTCTGGCGGC
>JPUR01000143.1 GCA_001321835.1 Marinosulfonomonas sp. PRT-SC04 | reverse complement strand
TCATGATCCTATTGCCTCTCTTGCTTTGTGCTCAAGCTCTGCAACGGCCATAATTGTTGGCCTCAGTTCGTCCGGCGCTGCGTCGTATTGCCTACCCCACTGATTGTTCAGCCGAGGTAGCATCCCGCGAGGGATACACTTCCAGTTTGACGGCCCCGAATTGGCTTTGTCGCCATCCAGGCATTTCAAACACATGCCTTCTGGGATCGGGCCATTCTCTCGTTCCCAAAGCCACCTGTGCTTGTGAACGTACCGCCGCTCAAATCCAGTCTGTGGGTTTTTCTCTTCCACACTGATCTCTACATAGCCGTCCACATTTACGCGTTCATGGCCAGCATATTTTAGATTGTGAGGGACCGCTCCTTTTTTGAACTGTGTCCTGGCGCTGCTGGCATTGAAAGGCATTTTCATTCCCTTTGTGTGGGGCACATTGCCTTTGTCATATCTGCCGGTCCGTCCTGTGAACCACTTATTCCGTTTGCAAAGAGCAACGTAATTTTGGAGGGACACATCTTTCCGACCAAACCTAAGGACAAATTTGCCATGAGCGCCCCGCCTAGCCATAGATTTACGTGCTTCGATCCAAGCCCGTTCTGTGTCCGAGTAGAGGATGGCGCTCCGTTTCACTTTGAGGCATCCCCTATCATAGGCAGATGGGCAACAACGCCGGGACCGTACTGCCCAAACAATTGCGCCGCTTTGAGTTGGAGACCAGCGTTTGCGATAACTTGATCAGCCACGGCAACGATGGCTTCCGCTCGCTTAACTTCGCCTTCGATTTTTTCGGCACTTATGCCCTCTTCGCCCAAGCGTTCGAGCTGCGCAAAAAGATGGTCATTGAGGTCGCTAAGTTTATTTTTCATCTCATACTCGTTCGCTGTAAAAGGTTGCCATCTTCGAATGCTGCACCGAACTGGCAGCAAAATTGTAGGCGTCAGTCATCGGCCCGCCCTTCGCCAATGCTTTCCACGGTCGCGAGGATAGACTCTTGAAGGCACTCCGGCATTGCACGGTAACTGGTCAGTAGCGCATACTCTTCGCGGTTTTTTGCGACATCGTCACGCGACCGCCCTGCCCCGAGATCCTCAAAAAAATAGGCAGCCGGCACATCCAACGCATCCGCGATGTCGCACAGCCTTGACGCACTGACACGGTTTGCCGCGGTTTCGTATTTTTGCAGCTGTTGAAAGCTGATGCCAAGCTGATCGCCCAGCCACGATTGCGTCATCCGCTTCATCACCCGCAGCTCGCGGATACGTTGGCCCACATATCGGTCAACCGCGTGGTTGGTTGGTGCTTCATTCATGACTTGGCCCCTTAATTCGGGTGAATGCGATAAATCCATATTCATGCTTCGATCGTTTTGTATTGGTCAGGTGTGAGCCGCAGTGGCTTCGCATTTTCATCGACGATTTCAATGATACCGGTTCCGAACTGGCGGCTTCTGACATGCCCTTTTTCCCATTGCTGGCTTGACGCCCGCAGGAAGCTCACCTCAACACCCAGTGCGGGGGCCTGCAGTCTGCCTGTTCTGGGAAAAGAGGCCTCCGGCTGCGCAACACGCACAACCGGAGCGCCAAGTCGGCCATTAAGGCAGGCAGTATCTTGGTTTGCATCAGGCATATTAAGCGGCCTCCGCAGAATTTTGGGCGGCATCAAGGATGTTGGCGGCCAGCCGCACCCAGTTGCGCGGCAATTCCTCGAGGCTGTCAGCCATGGCGTAGACACCGAACACCTGAATTGACATCAAGAACGGCTCATAGACGCCCCGCTTCGCGCTGGGCAGATCCCACCGACCACCTGAGGTGATCACGGCAGATTTCAGGGTCTCGAGGCGTTCCTCGATCGGGGTTAGTTCCAGATCTGCGACCAGCGCCGCGATCAGATCGATATCGATGCGCTGGCTCATGACAAACCTTCCACCGGCATCTGAGCCAGTCGGTTTTGATGAACCTCGCAGCCACGGGCTGTCATGAGCGTCATCCAAGCGAGGCGGCGCAGGAGCGGCCGATCGTGGTATCGATCAGGATTTGCGACCACCGCTTTTGCGTCGGCGATATGGGTCGGGGAAACCGCCAGAGGAAGCTTTAGTGCCCGCGGGGAATCATGGTGCCACAATTCACCCGCGGGATGGGTAACGGTGCTGGAAACACCGCTGCCCGCATCATCCCGCCACAACGGAGTATCAGCAGGATGAAAGCTGTCAAAAATATGCGTATTATCGTCGAAGCCATCTACGCCAACCCGCCGCTCACCATTTTTATTTGCATGGCAATCGTCGGTGCGCTCGCAATCTGGCGTTTGGGCTGAACCAGCTTGAGTTGCAGTATCTGGGGTGAAATGTTTCATTGAAGCCTCCGTTGATGTTGGAGGTAGATGATACGAAAATTTCGTATCCGTCAATAATAAAATACAAATATTTCGTACTTTGCTAAAATGCAACTATACAACCATAACGCTAATCGTGAGAATGAAGCGTGAACATTGGAGGGAATCAAGTTGTTTGTTCGTATGATCGCCAGAACTTGTCTGGCATTGGGGCTCAATTTGAATTGGGTTTTCGCGCCGCTAACGTGGTTGGTTGTTAAGCAAGGTGCCCCAAAATCGCTTGACGAACGTCGCCAGGAAGCCTTCCAGCGTCGCCCCCGAGGATAAAGTTGTAGTCAACCATGAATGCTTTTAGGTAGTAGGTCATAAGCTTGACAGATGGTGCGCCGGCTTTTTCTTGGGAGATGTAGGTGGTATACTTTATGCCTGCGCTCGCGGCCAGTTCCTTGCTTGTCATGCAAGTCATTTTCCGCACGGCCACCAAGCGATGATGGATTGCCTCAGGGGTAACTTCGCCTGCTCTCGCGAGCCGTTCTTCTTCTATATAGTCCATGACGTTGATTAGGCTCCAATACGAAAAAATTGCACTTCCCATCGATTGAATAGTTGTAAATACGATATATTCGTATTACGGATGGTGTATGAACACCCCAACTCGAACATTTATTTCGGCGCTGGGCGGTTACCATGCCGTCGCAAAGTCTCTGAAAAAGAAACCTCAAACGGTTCACACCGCCATGCAGTCGGGAATTTTTCCAGCGGCATGGTACAATGCGCTCTGTGAGTTGGCTCGCAAGGCATCGATTGAAGAACCAAAACGAGATCTTTTTTCCTTCATCAACTTGACCAAGGAACAGGCCGCATGAGGAGTCTTCGCTCAAAAGATCCTTCCTTGCGCCCGTTTCCTCGTAGGGCTTGGGTTTATCCTGAACTTCGGTTTGCACATCATGCACTCGACGGGAGCGTTAGAGATTCCGTGTCATTTCTGTAAACTGAGTAAAAGGAATGACACATGCGAGAAGAATTTGATTTTGATATAGCTCTGGCGGC
>JPUR01000142.1 GCA_001321835.1 Marinosulfonomonas sp. PRT-SC04 | reverse complement strand
GTTGCACGGTGCTAACAGGCACCGGTTTGGCTCCAAATCCGAGAGCATGGACCAGCTGCAATTGTTCACAGAGAACGCGGAGATTGCAGAAGCGGCTGCCGAGGTTGAACAAACTGCACCTGAAGAAAGCACTGAACCAAAGGTAAAGCCGAAACGCAAACCACTGCCAAGCCATCTGGAGCGCAAGAAGCAAGTTTTATCACCGGGTGAGGCTTGCAATGAATGCGGCGGTGATTTGAAGGTCTTGGGCGAAGATATCACGGAAGAACTGGAATACATCCCGGGCCGATTTGTGGTGACCCAGATCGCCCGCCCCCGTGCTGCCTGCACCTGTTGCGAAGCCATACGCCCCTATGCCGTCCCGCCCGATCGAACGTGGTCGCCCCGGACCGGGAGCGTTAGAGATTCCGTGTCATTTCTGTAAACTGAGTAAAAGGAATGACACATGCGAGAAGAATTTGATTTTGATATAGCTCTGGCGGC
>JPUR01000141.1 GCA_001321835.1 Marinosulfonomonas sp. PRT-SC04 | reverse complement strand
GTTTTGTTCAAATGTTATGCAACTTTATCAAGGTCGTTCATGTTTGCATAGAAGGCCTCCTCTGCTTCTTGTGGCGTAACGTATCCGATGGCGCTGTGCAGGCGCTCTGTGTTGTACCAGTTCACCCATTTCAGGGTTTCCCATTCAACCCGGCTGACGGTTTTCCACGGGCCGAGGAAGTTGATGACTTCGGTTTTGAATAAGCCAATCGTGCTTTCAGCCAGTGCATTGTCATAACTGTCTCCAACGCTGCCAACAGACGGGTCGATCCCGGATTCAGCCAGTCGCTCTGTGTATTTTATGGCCAGGTATTGACTGCCGCGATCTGAATGGTGGATCAAATTGTCGGCTTCAGACGGGCAGCGTTGGCAAATAGCCTGGTTCAAAGCATCCAGGACAAAGCTGGTCGTCATGGATGTGGAGACTCGCCAACCCACGATCCTGCGGGCAAAGACATCAATGCCGAAAGCAACGTAAACCATGCCCTGCCAGCTGGAAACATATGTAAAGTCAGACACCCAGAGCTGGTTTGGCATTTGCGCGACAAACTCCCGGTTTACCTTGTCATCAGGGCACGGCTGGGCTGCGTCAGGATTGGTCGTAATAACCTTTCCGGGAGCGTTAGAGATTCCGTGTCATTTCTGTAAACTGAGTAAAAGGAATGACACATGCGAGAAGAATTTGATTTTGATATAGCTCTGGCGGC
>JPUR01000140.1 GCA_001321835.1 Marinosulfonomonas sp. PRT-SC04 | reverse complement strand
AGTTCTGGCAGAGATGGTTTGCGCAATATCTTAATGGAGATAGCGTTCTTCAGGGGTAACTGCGAAATTGGGTGCATGTTACAGATATTTTTTCTTACTCAATCTGGTCGTTATTCTCTATAAAAAACAGCTATATACGCCAAACACGCACCTAGAAAACGAACATGCACCCAAAGGTGCATGTTCGGGTTTTGAATATGAGCGGTCCGGCGGGGCAATTTATTCATAAAATCTCTTATAAATAGGCGTTTAAGTGCTGCTGAACGGTGGTTTGACAATCCAGTGGCCAAACCTCATTATGGCTTCAATCGATCTTAAACAGCTCTTTTCAGTGTTTACTGAATGACAAGCGGTTCGCTCTGTTGATACGCTGCAATATTGATTATTTTCTTTTAAAATCAGTGTCTCAACTCAGAACAACGCGCTTAAACTCACGTCTGCTCATTACTGCAAGTATCTGTGTCACCTTACAACGGAAAGGGTACGAATCGACTGAGCGTTTTTCTTATGTGGGGTATGTTGTGGGGTAACGTCACGCTCCCCAAATATTACTCAATAAAATCAAGGGTGTATGGCGGAGACGAAGGGATTCGAACCCTCGAAACGGTTCCCCGTTTACTCACTTAGCAGGCGAGCGCCTTCGACCACTCGGCCACGTCTCCGTCGATGGGTTTAGCGGCGAGTATCATTGGGGGCAAGGGGGTAATGTGGGAAAATTTCACCTAAATGCTGATCACGGCCCCGCAGCTATTCATTGTGTGTTTTTTTGCGGGCCGTGACTGGAGATTTTTAGGTGTTGAACAAGAAGTGCATCACGTCACCGTCTTTGACCATGTAGGTTTTGCCCTCGACGCGCATTTTGCCAGCCTCTTTGGCACCGGCTTCGCCCTTTAAGGTGACGAAATCATCATAAGCGATGGTTTCGGCCCGAATAAAGCCGCGCTCAAAATCGCCGTGAATGACGCCAGCCGCTTGTGGGGCCAAGGTGCTCTGCGGGATGGTCCAGGCGCGGGCTTCTTTGGGGCCGACGGTGAAGTAGGTTTCTAGGTGCAGCAGCTCGTAACCGGCGCGGATCAAGCGATCCAGACCGGCTTCGGCCAGACCCATTTCGGTCAGGAACATTTCTGCCTCGTCGGCGTCCAGCTGGCTGATTTCTTCCTCAATCTGCGCCGAGATAATCACGGTTGCGTTGCCCTCGGCAGCGGCCATTTCGGCGACGGCTGCGGAAAGCGCGTTGCCCTTGGCCGAGGCGTCTTCTTCGACATTGCAGACATACAAAATTGGCTTGGTGGTCAGCAGTTGCAGCATGCCCCACGCCTTGCTGTCATCCTCGTCAACCTCAACAACACGCGCCGGTTTGCCGTCTTCCAGCACCTTCAGCGCGGCTTGCAGCAGGCGTTCTTGTTGGGCCGCATCTTTGTCACCGCCGCGCACTTTTCGCACCAGCCCTTGCAGGCGTTTTTCAATCGATTCCATATCGGCCAGCATCAGCTCGGTTTCGATGATCTGCGCATCGGCAACCGGATCAACCCGACCCTCAACATGGGTAATATCGCCATCTTCAAAGCAGCGCAGCACATGGGCAATCGCGTCGACTTCGCGGATCGTGGCCAGAAATTTATTGCCCAGACCCTCGCCCTTGGAGGCGCCTTTGACCAGCCCTGCGATATCAACAAATGTCATCCGCGTCGGGATGATTTTCTGTGATCCAGCGATTTCCGCCAATGTTTCCAGCCGCGCATCGGGCACGCCGACCTCGCCTACATTGGGTTCAATCGTGCAAAACGGAAAATTCGCAGCCTGTGCGGCAGCGGTTCGCGTCAACGCGTTGAACAAGGTGGATTTGCCGACATTCGGCATTCCAACGATACCCATTTTAAAGCCCATGGTCTGATCCCTTCATAGAATATCCGCGCATCTAGGGTGGGTTGGGCAGGAAGGTCAAGCGGGGCATTGATTTTCCGCACGTTTTAGAGCAAACAAAAACCAACACATCAAGGGGATTACCATGACACGGATCGACCAAAAATTCAGCGAGCTGCGCGCGGCGCACAGAAAGGCATTCGTGTCCTACGTGATGGCGGGGGACCCTGATTTTGACACTTCACTTGAGATCGTCAAGGGTCTGCCAGCGGCTGGCGTTGATGTGATCGAGCTGGGCATCCCGTTTACGGACCCGATGGCGGATGGCCCGACCATTCAGTTGGCTGGCCAACGCGCATTGGCGGCGGGTATGACACTGGAGCGCACGCTGGAATTGGCGCGGGAATTTCGCAAGTTCGATGACACCACGCCGATCGTTTTGATGGGTTATTACAATCCGATTTATAATCGGGGCGTCGATAAGTTTTTGGTCGATGCCAAAGCGTCCGGCATTGACGGGATGATCATCGTTGATCTGCCGCCTGAAGAAGATGCTGAGCTGTGCATTCCGGCCCAAGCGGCGGGTCTGAACTTCATCCGGCTGGCGACCCCGACCACCGATGCGAAACGCCTGCCCAAAGTGCTGCAAAACACCTCTGGATTTGTTTATTATGTGTCGATCAATGGCATCACGGGGTCGGCCGAGGCCGAGGCTGCCGACGTTGGCCCCGAAGTGGCGCGGATTAAGGCCAAGACCGATCTGCCGGTGATTGTCGGCTTTGGCATTAACACCCCCGAGAAGGCCGAGGCAGTGGCAAAAATCGCCGATGGCGCAGTGGTTGGTTCGGCGATTATCAGCAAAATCGCGGCGGGCGATAGCGTGGCCGAGGTGCTGGCCTTTGTGAAAACCTTGGCCGATGGCGCACATCGCGGGTAAAGATAACGATTGTATAAACTAGGGGTAACAGATTGTATAAACTAGCTTTTCAGACATTGAAAAAGAATATCGCGCTATTTGGATTTTTAGTTGGTTTGCTCGTTGTCATGGAGCAATTTTTCGAAATAAATGCCGGCGTCCAGTTTGTAATGGGGGCGTCGTTGGCGCTCTTTTCGCATCGGATGATACTGCTGGATGAGAACTACGGGGCCGCAGATCTGTTTAAGCGGTCTGGGCCGAGCGGGCAAAAGCCACCGATGTTGTCGTTCTTTCTTGTTTCAGGAATTGGCTTTGTTGTTTTCCTGCTCTTATTGGGGGTGACTTTCTACTTATTGTTCCATGTGGTTTTTGGAGCGAATTTAGATGATAAAGCACAGCTCGCAGGGGCTCTGTATATTTCCATTATTCCTGCGGCGGGGGGCTATGGCATTGTGCTTTCTTTGATTGGAACCGTGTTTCCGGCTGTTGCTATTGGGGCAGATAGAGGCCTGAAAATAGCATTTCAAAGGGGGGAACTCCGGTTCTGGAAAACGCTTGGACGCTTGGCGATTGGCCCCTTCGCCCTTAGTTTGTTGGGTCTGGTCGGTCTGGTGAGCTTTGCTGGTTATCTGGAGCTCGCTGGCTTTGATATTTCTAGGGCTCTCGTGGACATACCACTTTCTGTGCTCGCATATAGCATAAATTTCGGCTCTCTTTTGCTGGGCGTAACGGCTCTGAGCATGGCGTATCAAGAGGCAGAAATAATCTTGGATGACAGGGATTAGGCATGACCAATGAGCAACTGATCGCACGGATTGCCGAGATTAAGCAGAGCAACCCCGACAACCTGATGGCGCGCCATTTTGAGGCGGATTATTTTCGCGACTTGGACGTTGGTTTGCAGCAACGATTGCGTAAAATCATTGCCTCGGGCGTTGAAAATCCCAACAGTAATATGGGTGCCTATGCGATGGCCGCCGATGACTATGAGCAGTTCGCGCCGCTTCTGGATGTGATGATCCGCGATTTTCATGGCCTTGATGCTGACACCGCAATTGCGCAGCCGCATGATTGGGACACGGATGCGGTGGCCTGTGATTTGGGCGCAATTGATCCGGCGCTAAAAGAGGTTTCAATGCGGGTGCGGGTGGCGCGCAATGTGGCGTCGTTCCCATTGCCCGGTGCGATGAGCCAACAGCAACGAGTGGCGTTCGAAGGCATCGC
>JPUR01000139.1 GCA_001321835.1 Marinosulfonomonas sp. PRT-SC04 | reverse complement strand
GCGCCAAAGTGTCGATCTGACTGCCGCCATCATTGATCACATATTCGCGGGTCACGACATGGCCGGAAAAATCCAGCAGTGAGGCCAACGCATCGCCAAACACCGCCCCCCGAGTGTGACCAACATGCAGCGGACCAGTCGGATTTGCCGAAACAAACTCGACATTAATCTTACGGCCCCGCCCCATATCAGAGCGGCCAAAATCGCCACCCGCCGCCAAAGTCGCACCCACAATGCCGCGCCATAAGTCCACCGCCAACCGCAGGTTCAAAAACCCGGGCCCGGCCACTTCGGCCAGCTCAATGCGCGGATCAGCAATCAGTTTGGCTGCCAATGCCTCGGCAATATCGCGTGGCTTCATTTTGGCGGGCTTGGCCAGAACCATCGCCGCATTGGTCGCCATATCACCGTGGGCTGCATCGCGCGGCGGCTCGACCGTCACATTGGCAAAATCCAGCCCCTCAGGCAGCACGCCCTCAGCTTGCATGACCGTCAGGTTTTCAATCACCAGCGCGCGGATATCTGTAAACAGGTTCATAATAGGCGGTCCTTTAGGGTTGCGGCGAGTTTAACATGGCCGCGCGTAACGTCAATAAACATAGCAACACTTCCGCATTTCTGTTCCAGAAATGTCCGCGCCGCAGGCAAAATATTCACCCCCCCAACAAGCGCTCATGTTCCTGCAAGGCAAAACGGTCCGTCATGCCCGCGATATAATCCGCCACCAAACGCGCCAACGCCACGTCATCTTGCGCTTTGGTGACATCATTTTTCCAATGAGACGGCAACTGATCCGGCTGACTTAGAAACAGCGGGAACAAATCTCGCACCACACCGGTTACCTTTTCACGCATCACCACCACCGATGGCGCGCGGTACATTCGTGCGAATAAAAACGTACGGATTTGTTCCAGATCGTCCCATATTTTCGGCGAGAACTGCACCACAGACGCACCTGCCGCCCGGATATCCTCAACCCGCTGCGGATCCAGATCGGCGATCAAACGGCGGCTCTCGAGGATCACATCCGACACCATCACCCCGAACACCCGCCGCAGCGCCTCATGGCGACGACGATAGCTGCCCAAATCAGGATACAGCGCATCGACCTCGCGGTAACAGTCACCAACGATTGGCAGCTGTTCAATGTCCGAATCTGTGAACAATTCTGCACGAAGACCATCCTGTAAGTCATGGTTATTATAGGCAATATCATCGGACAACGCCGCGACTTGCGCCTCACCACTGGCGTAGGTTTCAAGCTCCAGATCATGCGCCTTGTTATACTCAGACAACGCATAGGGCAGCACGCCCGTCACCGGTCCATTGTGTTTCGCCAGCGCCTCCAGCGTCTCCCATGTCAGGTTCAAACCGTCCCATTCGGCATAGTGTCGCTCCAGAGATGTGACAATGCGAATGGCCTGCGCATTGTGGTCAAATCCACCATACGGCGCCATGCAAGCGGCCAGCGCGTCCTCGCCGGTGTGGCCGAACGGCGTGTGACCCAGATCATGGGCCAGCGCCACCGCTTCGGTCAGCTCGCCATTCAGCCCCAAAGCACCAGCAATCGTGCGCGCCACCTGCGCCACTTCAATCGAATGGGTCAGGCGGGTTCGGAAATAATCGCCCTCATGTTCCACAAAAACCTGAGTTTTATGTTTCAGCCGACGGAACGCCGAAGCATGAATGATCCGGTCCCTATCTCTTTGAAAACATGAGCGAAAAATGCTTTCCTCCTCGGGAAATAACCGCCCGCGGGTCTTATCTGGATCGGATGCATATATATTGAGCATAGCCCTGCCTGTTGTCGCCTCACCTATTCATGCTTATATGGGAGTGGAAACAGGAAAGAAACGGCAGATCATCATGGACCTAATGCTCCCCCCCACAGTCACCGAGCGCGCATTTGAGCGGCTGGCCGAAATCAACGCCGGTGGCGACACCAAGGTTTTGCGCGTTGCCGTCGAGGGTGGCGGCTGTTCGGGTTTTCAATATGAAATCACCCTGACCGAGCCTGCCGAGGGCGACCTGGTGCTGGAAGGGGCGGGCCAAAAAGTGGTGATCGACGAAATTTCACTGCCGTTTCTATCCAACGCAATCATCGATTTCTCTGACGAACTGATCGGCGCGCGCTTTGTAATAGACAACCCGAACGCAAGCAGCAGTTGTGGCTGCGGCACCTCGTTCTCGATGTAATTGCCGGAATGGCACTATTATGACACACCATTTATTGCATTTCCCCCTACCCCCCCCTCAACATACCTTGTTTCACACGCAAGAATGCTTAAAAAGAACTTACTGATATTTCGCCGACCTAGGGTAGGGCCACATTCAATGGGCACAGTCGGCATGGTAAACTGGGCGTATTTTGAGTAATGGGTTGGCAATTCACAATATTTTCTAAAGCGACATGCTGCCATTTTGGCGGCAACCGCGAGGGCACGACATGAGCCCTAATGAAATCAGCCCTGATGAAGACGCATATGAAATCCACGTTTTTGCCACCACCGACGAGGATGGCTATTCGGATGGGCTAGAGCCTGTGCCTGAAGATCCCCCCAAACACAGTCACAAGAAAACCGGCAGCTCTGGGCTGATCCGAATTGCTCTACTGGTGATTCTGGTGCTTGCATCGGTGTTTATGGTGCACCGGATCTGGGGCACACAGATTGCTCGGTTTTACCTAAACGAACCCTCGCCCGAAGAGCAATTCGCCCCGATTGATCCGCTGATCTATTCCGAAGCGGTGGATGTCTGGAGCCTGGCACGGGCCAATCTACGCATCAGCCAGACCGCCCAAATACAGCGCAACCCAAACAACCAAGACCACACAGGCCCTGATCACCAAACTGGAAAAATCGCAGGCGCTGGCAACGGATGCGATCGACAAAAGCACCGACAAACTGAGTGCGGCTCAAGATGTGCAGATCGCAGCCCTTGCGCAGAGCACCGAGCTTGCCAACTCAAGCCTAAAGGCCAAACTGGACGCCGCCATCGCACAGCTGCAAAGCGATCAAGCCCAGCTGAGCCGCGATGAGGCCCGCCTGAAAGCCGCCAAAACGGACAGCTACGAAATCGAACAAACCGTCGAGCAGCTCGGCATCGCCACCGATGCTGCCATAGCCGCGATTGCGGCCTCTGAAGTCGCCGCCGCCACCTCGGCGGGCAAATTGATTGCCCAACACGAGGGCGGAACCTCTGAGAACCCGTCACTTCTGGCGCGGCTGACCTTCAACATCTTTAGCGAAACCCAAACCCAGGTCAGCGGCGCCGAACGCGCCCGCAAGGCGGCGTCCACAACCTTGGCCACCGGTGAATCTCAACTGGCCGAAGCCTCGGATATCGAGGCCACAATCGAGGCCGAGCGCGACGCCGCCAGAACCACCGCCGCCAATGCTCTGGTTGAAAAGACCCGCCTGCAAAAGCTCTATAAACAGCTGGTTCTGGACCGCGAGACCGCCGCAAAGGCGCTTAAAGCCGCCAATGCCGCACAGGTTGGAGCCGATGAGGATCTGGCCGAAAAGAAATCAGTCGAAGGCTTGGCGTCAGGCAAGCTCGCCGAGGCCCGTAACACCTTGAAATCTGCCATCGCCAAGGCAGATGTGGCAGCCGCAGATATAGAAACCGCGCAGGCACACTTTGATGTGGCCCAGACCAAATTAAGCGCTCTGCGTAAAAAACGCGCTCTGCGCTCGGCGGTGGTTTTGCCGAGGCCAATTCACTGTTTGCCGATGAGTTGCGCCGCAAGATTGGCCTGCCCGCCACCACGGATCCAACCAGCGACCGTTTTGCACTATCTAGCGAAGTGTTGTTCCAATCCGGTGCCGCCGATCTGGGCCCCGAGGGCAAGATCGAGCTGGATAAAATGGCCGCAATCCTGAAGCAAGTCAGCAGCACGATCCCTGATGATGTCAGCTGGGTGTTGCGCGTCGACGGCCACACCGACAACACGCCGCTCTCGGGCAATGGGCCTTTTTCTGACAATTGGCAGCTTAGTCAGGCCCGCGCCTTGGCGGTGGTCAAGCATCTGATCCGCAAACAAGGAGTGGAGCCAAGCCATCTGGCCGCCAACGGATTTGGCCAATATCAGCCGATCCGCAGTGGCCGTGAGGACGCTGATCTGGCCATCAACCGCCGGATCGAGCTGTTCATCACTCCGAAATAAGATCTAGGTCAAAATTATACGGCCAGCCCTAAGCCGGGATCGCGGCCATTTCAAAGCCACGCGCCACCCGACGAACCGCAATGTTTTGGGCTGGTGCATCGTTAAACTCGGGAAACAGCGCGCGGATTTCCCTCAGCAGACCGCTGTCTTCACCACACAGATATTCACCGACTAAAAAACTCTCGGTCGGAGCACCTTCGGCATAGATCACCTCGTGTTCATCGAACATCAGGTGGATGTATTCAACGCTATCGCAAGGCGCTTTCAAAATCGTGCAGTCATTCAACAGCTTGTTGGCCGCGCACAGCACCTCATCCTCGCCAAAGAACAATTCGGCGCGCCAGCCCTGCAACAGCATCCGGTGCTGCGGTGAAACCAGCAGATCACGGGTATTGCCAAGCGCGCCAGCCTTGAACCTGATCGGTGCGAATTCACCACGCCCAGAAACCACGCGCCGCCCAATCCAGCGAATAGGCTGTGCTCCGTGGTCCTTGGTTACAACCGAATCACCAACCTCAAGATCCTCGATCAGCACCTCGCCATCAGGGGTTTCAATCATCGTGCCTGCGGAAAAACAAGGCGGTCCCAGATCGCCAACCGGCATTTGGGTGCTGTTGACGACATAGCTCGTTGCAGTGGCAGTGCCTACGGTCAGGACCGATCCATCATTCGGGGTGAAATAGCGCGATCCATCTGCGGTATAAAAGGTGGTGCCAACATGGGTGATGCCATCAATGGTCACAGTGTCATTGACCCAAACATTGGTCACATTGCTGCCATTCACCTGATCCGAGCCATCAGCCCGAATAAAACCATCATTGTCCGCATCATTCAAAGTGATGCTAATCACTGTGATGGTTGAGGGCAGGCCCGGAGGGCTTCCTGGGTCAAAGTTGCCACCCAAGGCTTGATCGCTGTAAGTAACCATCGTTTTAACCACCTTGCGTTAATAAAGGCCAAACTTGGCTCCCCCATAAAAAAACTGTTCAAATTTTACAGCTTATCATAGGGAACGATTAACAATATCGCCGCCGATTGCGTCTAAATCAGGGAAAGCCAATGTTAATCTAGTGGATTGTTTCGAATTATGTTAACCATAAGCGGCCTTGAGCCTGCCCCGCTTTCCCCGCTACACAGGGTAGGCAAACAGGAGCTTTCAGCATGAAAATCGCCACCTTCAACATCAACGGTATCAAGGCACGGATCAACGCGCTGCCCGAATGGTTAAAAGAACGTCAACCAGATGTGGCCCTACTGCAAGAGATCAAAACCGTTGATGAAGGTTTTCCATCTGAGCTGTTTGAGGACATGGGATATAACGTCGAGGTGCATGGGCAGAAATCATTTAACGGGGTGGCCATTCTGTCCAAACTGCAGCTTGAAGATGTGCGCCGCGGTCTACCGGGTGATGATGAAGACGAGCAAGCCCGCTGGATCGAAGCCACCGTGATGGGCGACACACCTGTGCGGGTTTGTGGGCTGTATCTGCCGAATGGCAACCCCTGTCCGGGGCCAAAATACGACTATAAACTGGCGTGGATGCAGCGGCTTTATACCCGCGCGCAGGAATTGCTGCTGGCCGAGGAGCCCGCCGTGATGACCGGTGATTTCAACATCATCCCGCAGGCCGAAGACGCTGCCCACCCTGAGGTTTGGCGTGAAGATGCGCTGTTTCGCCCCGAGAGCCGCGCGGCGTGGCGCAAGATCGTCAATCTGGGCTACACCGAAGCCTTTCGCGCCCGTGTGCAAGGTGGCGACCATTACAGTTTCTGGGATTATCAGGCGGGGGCGTGGAACAAAAACGATGGCATCCGCATTGACCATTTCTTAATGACCCCACAATGCGCTGATTTGCTGCTGGATTGCCAGATTGATTATGAAATCCGCGGCCGTGAAAGGCCATCAGATCACGTGCCAGTCTGGATCGAATTGGCGTCGTGAAACAACTGCTCAAAGGTCGCAAAACCGCTTGCGATAATTCTCCGCCGATCTAAGCTTCCCTAAAACGGGAGGCCTACCTATGTCAAATGACCCACTTCTACAACCATATCAGCTCAAACATCTGACCCTAAAAAACCGGATCATGACCACCAGCCACGAGCCCGCCTACCCCGAAGATGGCATGCCCAAAGAACGTTACGCCGCCTATCATGCCGAACGCGCCAAGGCGGGGATCGCCCTGACAATGACAGCGGGATCTGCGGCTGTTTCACGCGATTCACCGCCAGTATTTAACAACGTTCTGGCTTACAAAGACGAGGTGGTGCCATGGATCAAAAACCTGACTGACGCCTGCCACGAACATGGCACGGCGGTGATGATCCAGCTGACCCATCTGGGGCGGCGCACGGGTTGGAACAAGGGCGATTGGCTGCCAGTTGTCGCGCCCTCGCACCAACGCGAACCTGCCCACCGCGCCTTTCCAAAACAGCTTGAAGATTGGGATATTGCTCGCATTATCAATGACTACGCAGATGCGGCCGAGCGTATGCAGGCCGGTGGCATGGACGGGATCGAGCTTGAGGCGTTTGGTCATTTGATGGACCAGTTCATCTCGCCGCTGACCAACACATTAAGTGGCCCTTACGGGGGTGATTTGCAAAACCGGATGCGGTTCTCGCTGGATGTTTTGACCGCGATCCGCAAGCGGGTGGGCGATAAATTCATCGTCGGCATTCGCTTCACAGCGGACGAGGTAGAAAGCGGCGGCACCACCTATGAAGAAGGCCTGGAAGTTGCCAATATCTGGCGCGACAATGGCATGGTGGATTTCCTAAATGTGGTGCGCGGCCGCATCCACACCGACGCGGCAATGACCGATATGATCCCCGTGCAGGGCATGAAAAGCGCCCCGCATCTGGATTTTGCCGGTGCCGTGCGCAAAGCCACTGGCATGCCGACCTTCCATGCCGCCAAAATCCCCGATGTTGCCACCGCGCGCCATGCGATTTCCAGCGGCTTGCTCGACATGGTCGGCATGACCCGTGCCCATATGGCGGACCCGCATATCGTGCGCAAAATCATCGAGGGGCGCGAGCATGATATCCGCCCCTGCGTTGGTGCCACCTATTGTCTGGACCGGATTTATCAGGCTGGCGATGCGCTGTGCACGCACAATGCCGCCACCGGTCGCGAGCTGACGATGCCGCATGACATTCCGCCTGCCAAGACCACCAAAAACGTGGTGATTATCGGCGCAGGACCCGCTGGACTTGAGGCCGCACGGGTGGCGGCGGAACGCGGTCACAAGGTCACGGTGCTGGAAGTGGCGGCCGATCCCGGTGGTCAGATACGCCTGACCGCGCAAAATCCGCGGCGCCGTGAAATGATCGGTATTATTGACTGGCGGATGGCGCAATGTGCCGCCCGCGATGTCGATTTTCGCTTTAACACATGGGCCGAGGTCGGCGATATCACCGCGCTGGCCCCCGATGTGGTGATCGTCGCCACCGGCGGTTTGCCCAACACCGAGGTGCTGGAAACCGGCAATGATTTGGTGGTGTCGAGCTGGGATATTATCTCGGGCGATGTGAAGCCCGCGCGAAACGTGCTGGTCTATGATGACGCGGGCGATCACCCTGCCCTGCAAGCCGCCGAGGTGATCGCCAACACCGGCGCGCGGGTTGAAATCATGACGCCAGATCGCAGTTTCTCGCCCGAGATTATGGCGATGAACCTGGTGCCTTACATGCGGGCTTTGCAGGACAAGGACACCACATTTACCGTCACGCGTCGGCTGATAGATGTGAAGCGCGATGGCAATCAGTTGCAGGCAATTATCGGCACTGATTATTCTGACCATCGCCACACGGCCACATATGATCAGATCGTGGTCAATCAAGGCACCCTGCCGATGGAGGATCTGTATTTTGAGCTGAAACCGCTGTCTTCAAATCTGGGCGAAGTGGATCATGACGCGCTGATCAATGGTCAGCCACAAGGCATCAACAGCAACCCTGACGGGGCGTTTCAGCTGTTTCGGATCGGCGATGCGGTGGCGGCGCGCAACACCCATGCGGCGATTTATGATGCGTTGCGGTTGGTGAAGGATATTTAGCGATCAGCTTTTGGTGACATCATAGCCATAGATCCAGTCGAATTTCTTCAGTGCCAATGAGGGGGCGAAAGTGCTGCCAAACTTCAGCGCCGCATGGGCCGCAAAGCGCAGTGGGCCGGGCCGCATGTGGTAATTACCGGCGTTCTTGCTGGCGGCATTCACCACCTTGCTGGCCCGCGAAAAGCGGCGTTGCTGATAGGTGGCAAGCCCGGTTTCAACTGTGTCGGCAGCATCGAGCGCATCGGCCAGAACCCAAGCGTCCTCAAGCGCCATCACAGCCCCTTGGGCCATAAACGGCAGAGTTGGATGCGCGGCATCGCCCAAAATTGCGACCCGACCTTGATGCCAGATTTTGGCGACGGGATGGCGGAACAAACCCCAAAGATACACCGCTTCAACCCGCGCCAATAGTGCCTGAACCTCGGGGCAAAAATCGGCGAATGCGGCGCGCAGATTTGCCGGATCATCCTGAAAGTTCCAACCCTCAGCCGCCCAATCCTTGCGCTCTTGGATCGCCACGATGTTTAGCATTTCGCCGCCACGCAGCGGATAGGTCACCAAATGACAGCCCGCCCCCATGTAAACCTTGGCGATGGCAGGCTCGTTACCAGTTGCCGCAATGGTGGCGCGCCATGCCACTTGATTCGTGAAAAACGGATCAGATTTGCCATTCAACGCCATGCGCACTTGCGAGTGCAAACCATCAGCGCCGATTGTCAGATCTGGGGTAAAAACCTCGCCCGAGGCCAGCTTCACCTGTGCCCCGCCACCTGCTAGGCCGTCTGCCAGCCTGACATCCCTGACCGATTGAGAGAGCTTAATCTCCACACCCGCGCCGCGCGCCGCATCGGCCAGCACCGTGACCAGATCGGCCCGGTGCACAAAATAATAAGGTTGATCCGCAGAAAATCGCTGGAAATCCAGCCCGAACACTTGTTTGCCGCTGGCCCCGTTCAGCAGCGCCATCCCCTGCCCTCTGATCGAGCAAGCCGCCAGCGCCTCGCCGGCCCCAAGCGCCCGCATCACCGCAAAGCCGTTTGGACCAATTTGCAAACCGGCCCCGACCTCCTTGATGGCATCAGATTGCTCAAACACCGTGACCTGCGCACCGCGTTGTGCCAGTGCTGTGGCCGCCGCCAAGCCACCAATACCGCCGCCCAAAATGCTGATCTTTCGGTCCTGCAATGCCATGTCGCTACCCCCAATAAAAAAACACCGAAGCGTCGCCGCTCCGGTGCCTATATGCACTGTTTTTAAACCGTATGCATTGATCTAAACTAGGATTTAGTTGTTAACGATGGATCTTTTCACGACGCTCATGCTTTTCTTGCGCTTCCAGCGACATGGTCGCAATCGGGCGCGCATCCAGACGTTTCAGCGAAATTGGCTCGCCGGTCTTGGAGCAATAGCCAAACTCGCCCTCACCAATCCGGCGCAGGGCCTGATCAATTTTGCTCACCAGCTTGCGCTGACGATCTCGCGTGCGCAATTCCAGCGTGCGATCGGTTTCTTCCGAGGCGCGATCAGCATCATCCGGGATGCCACGGGCGCTATCCTGTAGGTTCTCGATTGTCTCGCGACCATCCGAAACAATACCCTCTTTCCATGCGACCAATTTGCGCCGAAAATATTCCAAATGACGGTCGTTCATGAACGGCTCATCTTCTGCTGGAGTATAATCATCGGACAAGAAAACTTCGGCTTTCATACCTTCTCCCTCTTGTTATTCTGCGACGCTTAAAATCCGAAACGCTTCTCGTTTCATTGCGCGTCAACACCCTTACTTGTCGCTGATCTATTCCAATCCCGCCCCATTGTCACGCCCCATTATTACGGCCCATTTTGACTGGCTTGATGCGCCGCCACCAAACGGGTAAGTATGCGTGAAATAATCATTACAGGCACGGGCATACGACATGAAATTCACCTCAACCGATACATATATTGCCACCGAGGATCTTAGCGTCGCGGTCAATGCGGCCGTCACACTGGAACGGCCGTTACTGGTCAAAGGCGAGCCGGGAACTGGCAAGACCGAACTGGCCCGCCAAATTGCAACATCGCTGGGGCTACCGATGATTGAGTGGCACATCAAATCCACCACCCGCGCCCAGCAAGGGCTTTATGAATATGACGCCGTCAGCCGTTTGCGCGACAGTCAACTGGGCGAGGAAAAAGTTCATGACATCGCCAACTACATTCGCAAAGGCAAGCTGTGGCAGGCCTTTGAGGCCACGGAACGAACCGTACTTTTGATTGATGAAATCGACAAAGCCGACATCGAATTCCCCAATGATCTTCTGCAAGAACTGGATAAGATGGAGTTCCATGTTTACGAGACCGATCAAGTGGTGCGGGCCAAAATTCGCCCAATCGTAATCATCACATCAAACAATGAAAAAGAGCTGCCAGATGCGTTTTTACGGCGCTGTTTCTTTCACTACATCAGGTTCCCCGACATGGACACCATGCGCAAAATCGTCGACGTGCATCACCCCGGCATCAAAGACGCGCTGCTGACCACCGCCCTAACCCAGTTTTACGAGCTGCGCGAAACCTCTGGGCTGAAGAAAAAGCCATCAACCAGTGAAGTTTTGGACTGGTTGAAACTGCTGCTGGCCGAGGATTTGAGCGCTGAAGATCTGAAGCGCAGCGGTGTTAATGCGTTGCCCAAACTGCATGGCGCCCTGCTGAAAAACGAGCAAGACGTGCATTTATTTGAGCGATTGGCGTTTATGGCGCGCGGCCAGCGCTAGGCGCAAAGCACCACATACTAGCGGCCCCCCAGCGCATCAAAAAAGATCCGCTGGGGGGCCGCTAGTAATTTAATTTGCAAGTGCCGTCATCGCGCTCGGTCTGATCGCACCATGCATAGTTGACGTGAAATTTGCCGACCGCCCCACAGGCCTCGGATAGCTTTGGATCATGCCATTCCCCCTGCGCCTTGATTGAGGCCGCCCCGTGTTTGACCGTATAACAGCCACCGCCCACCGTCCGGTATTCAATATACAGGGGGGTATCGCAGCTATTGGTAAAAATGTCGGTATCTTTATCGACAGTTATACACGCAGACGCACCGCTTGCGCCGATGGCAAGAAATGCCAGACTTACAGCTGATAATTTCAACATCGTTATTCTCCAAACAAAGGTGTCATTTCACGGCGTCCACGAAAAATAACATACCGTTAATGTAAAGATTTAAGCGCCAAGTGCAAGACGGCCAGATATTGCTGCCAATTGCCGCTGTTCATTGCCACTGTTTTCGATACTCTTCTAGCATCCGCCCCGGCGACAAAGCAGGATCGCGACCAAAGGACATTCCAGACATGGCCCAAGACCTGATCATCCGCCCGCTCACCGCTCAAGATGAAAGCCAATGGCGTCGGCTGTGGTGCGCCTATCTGGCGTATTACGAAAGCACGGTTTCCGAGGCGATTTATGCCCGCAGTTTTGCACGCCTTTTGGGCGATGATCCGCGTGATTACAATGGCTTGGTCGCCGAGATTGACGGCAATCTGGTCGGACTGACGCATTATATGTTTCACCGACATGGCTGGAAAATCGAGGATATTTGTTATTTGCAAGACCTCTATGCCGACCCGGATGTGCGGGGGCGCGGCGTTGGGCGGGCCTTGATAGAGGCGGTTTATGCCGCGGCGGATGCGGCGGGGGCACCTGGGGTCTATTGGATGACACAGGATTTCAACAAACCGGCCCGTATACTGTATGATAAGGTCGGGGCATTAACCCCATTCATTAAGTACCAAAGACCATAGTTTATGCGTTTTTTTCCGTTGATTTCATTGTTTATTCTCGCCGCCTGCGCCTCTGAAATGCGTCACGACGGCCCAGCCAGCAACCGTGCAGATCGCCGCAACTCTCAAGCCACGATGGCGCTGCCACCGATGAAATACTTCACCACCGCAAGCATCAGCCCGCCGCAGCGCAGCAACACCGACATCGCCCGTGATTTTCTGGACCTGTCCTTCAGAATGGAAAGTGGCCGCATTATGCCAATCATGACCCGCTTTGAAGGCCCGATCACTGTGCGCGTCACCGGCAATGCGCCGCCCAGCCTTGGGCCAGATCTGGACCAGCTGTTAAACCGCCTCAGAAATGAGGCCAACATTCCGATCCAGCGAATTCAGGCCGCGAAGCTGGCAAATATCACCATTGAAGTGATCCCGAAGGCCAAATTACAGCGTCTTGTGCCGCAAGCGGCCTGTTTCGTGGTGCCACGCATTTCCAGTTGGGCGCAATACCGCAAACAGCGCAACACATCGCTCACCCGTTGGAGCACCCTGCAAAGCCGCCAACAAATCGCGATTTTCTTGCCCGGAGACGTCAGCCCACAAGAGGTGCGCGACTGCCTGCACGAAGAATTGGCCCAAGCGCTGGGGCCGCTGAATGATCTGTACCGCCTGCCCGACAGCGTGTTTAACGACGATAATTTTCAAACCGTGCTGACCGGCTTTGATATGCTGATCCTGCGGGCTTATTATGCGCCCGAAATGCACAATGGCATGACCCGAAATCAGGCCGGCATCGCCCTGCCAAACCTGTTGGCCCGGCTAAATCCGCGCGGCCAACAGATCGCATCGCATCCGTTCCCGCGCCCAACCCCGCGCGCCTGGATTGATGCCATTGAAGCCGCACTTGCCCCCAAAGGCACCCCGGCCGAACGGCGAAAATTTGCCATCACCGCGGTGAATATCGCCCGTAATTTTGGCTGGAACGACACCCGAATGGCCTTTAGCCTCTATGCGCTTGGTCGATTATCCCTGTCGCATAAAACCGATACCGCCCTGAATGCCTTTCTGAATTCCGGCGCAATTTATGCCCGCAATGACAGCCGCGTACAGCTCGCCCATGTCGCCATGCAGCTGGCCGCGTTCTCCTTATCGGCGGGAAATGGCACCGATACCCTAAAACTGGTCAACGCCAACCTGTCGGCAGTGGCCAATTCGAAAAACGCCGCCCTGTTGGCCACCTTGCTGATGATCAAGGCCGAAGCGCTGGATCTGCTCGGGCGCGCCTCGCAAGCCCACGCGGTGCGGCTCGACAGTTTGGCATGGGCACGCTATGGGTTTGGCTCGGACAAGGCGGTGCGCAACCGCTTGGCTGAAATCTCCGCACTCACACCGGTGCGCACACCAAAATCTTAGAGGGCACTATGATCATTTTCTTCGCCGCATTATTTGGGGCTGGCCTTGGCGCCATCACGGCCCTGCGCAAAAAAGGCAATCTGTTTGACATCGCCCAATATATGGCGATTTTCGCGATCCTCTTTGCACTGATGGCACTGTTTTACGTCATCATCAGCAGCCGCGGCGCCTAGCCATGTTTCTGCGGTTCTTTGAAACCTTACGGGCCGCCAAAGTCCCGGTTTCGATGCGCGAATTTCTAGCCTTTCTTGAGGGCATGAAACGCGGGCTGGTCACCTATGACGTTGAGGGGTTCTACTACCTCGCCCGTACCGCGATGGTGAAGGACGAGCGCCATCTAGACCGCTTTGACCGCGCCTTTGCCGCCACCTTTAAGGGGCTGGAGCATATCACCATGGATGATGTGCTGGAGGCGGTTGATATCCCTGCCGATTGGCTGGAAAAGATGGCCGAAAAGCATCTAAGCCCCGAGGAAAAAGCAGAAATCAAGGCGCTGGGTGGCTTTGATAAACTAATGGAAACCCTAAAAGAGCGCCTGAAAGAGCAGGAAAAACGCCATCAGGGTGGCTCCAAATGGATCGGCACCGCCGGCACTTCAGCGTTTGGGGCGTATGGCTACAATCCCGAAGGCGTGCGTATTGGCCAAGATAAATCCCGCCACCAGCGAGCCGTTAAAGTCTGGGATCGGCGCGATTTCAAGAACTTGGATGACAGTGTTGAATTGGGGACTCGCAACATCAAAGTGGCGCTGAAACGTCTGCGCAGCTGGGCCCGCAATGGCGCCCATGAGGAGCTGGATCTGGACGGCACCATCCGCGCCACCGCAGAAAACGGCTATCTCGATGTGAAAACCCGCCCCGAGCGGCGCAATGCGGTGAAAATATTGCTATTTCTCGATGTTGGTGGCTCGATGGATCCGCATATCAAAGTGGTCGAGGAGCTGTTTTCAGCCGCGCGAGCCGAGTTTAAACATATGGAATATTACTACTTTCACAATTGCCTTTATGAAGGGGTTTGGAAGGACAATTCGCGGCGCTGGGATCAGCAAATCCCGACCCACGAGGTGCTGCGCACGTACGGGCAGGATTACAAATGTATCTTTGTCGGCGATGCCTCGATGTCGCCCTATGAGATCGCCTATCGCGGTGGAGCCAATGAGCATTGGAACGAGGAAACCGGCGAGACGTGGTTGCAACGCGCCCGCGAGCAATGGCCGCAAAATATCTGGATCAATCCACTGCCAGAAGCGCAGTGGCAATACACCCAATCGGTTGGAATGATCCGTCAAATCTTTGAGGACAGCATGGTGCCAATGACGCTTGAGGGCATCACCCGAGGCATGCGCACGCTGACCTGACCCCGTTGCCTCCCAACATTACAGCCATTGTTTATTCCCCCAACAGCCGCCATATACAAACTATGCTCAGGTTCTCTCCCATTATTCTGGCGGTCCTCTACGGACTGGTGATGTATCGTTTTTCAGCGTGGCGCACGGCGCGCGAGCTGGACGAAAAATCAACCGAGCTTGCCGACGCCAAGCTAAAGGCGCTGTGCGACCGGATGGCGGCGTCATTGGATTTAGCGCGCATCAAGGTCTACATCTACGAAATTGATCCAATCAACGGTCTGGCAGCCCCCGATGGGCGAATTTTCATCACCCGCGGGTTCTATGAAAAATACCGCACAGGCGAGGTCAGCGGCGCCGAAATGGCCAGCGTGATTGCGCATGAGTTGGGCCATGTGGCGCTGGGGCATTCGCGCCGCCGGATGATAGATTTTTCTGGCCAGAACGCCCTGCGCACCGCGATTGGCATGGTGATTTCCCGGTTTATCCCAGTGGTCGGCTACTATATTGCAAATTTTCTGACCACCATATTGGCAGCACGGCTGTCGCGCAGCGATGAATATGAGGCCGACGCTTATGCCTCGGCTTTGCTGACCAAATCCGGCATTGGCACGGCAGCGCAGAAATCTCTGCTCCTAAAGCTGAACGCGCTGACCAAAACAAATGGCGGCAGCGCACCAGCGTGGTTGTTGAGCCACCCCAAAACCGAAGAGCGCATCAAGGCAATCGAGGCGATGGAAACCCGCTGGGCTAAACTGACATAGCCAGCGCCTTGCCCAACCGTGGCAGCCGCGCTTTTTTCATCAGTTTTCGAACGTCTTGCGGCTGCCCTGACAAGCGCTCTGCGGTTTGACGGACATCCTCGACCACAGCACCGACGATGTCAGGCGCCTCGCCAAACATCTCGCGCAGCATCCCGTCAGGATCGCGCCGCACCACCCCGTGTACGCTGACAACCGCGGTCGGGAAATCCTTTAGATTCATCGTCAACAGCACATCCGCTTTGCCCGCGATCGCCGCAGCCAAAACATGTGTGTCATCGGGGTCTGGTAAATACAGGCTGTCCTGCAGGTCCGCAGGATAGTGGGTTTCGGCCAGCGGCCAACGGGCTTTGAGCAGAGCGATCTCGCCGCGCGCCAAATCTTCAAACCCATCGCCAATTCGGGCCACCGCACGCGCCCATTCCTCAAGAATACGGGCCGACCAAAGCGGGGTGAACAGCCCCTTAGCCGCCACCCCGATCAGCACTTCGCGCATCACGGTCGGGTACAGAACGCAAGCGTCGATCAGAACCCGCATTGATACGTATCTCGTTTATGTAAAGTCATGCAAAGCCACCAAGACCCGCATTAATCCAGCCGGAAGAACAGCGCCTTAAGGTATCCGCTTTGGGCCAATTGTGGCAACAACGGGTGATCTGCACCAGCTGATCCTGCATGAATTTGCACAGCCCGACGTCCGCCACGGCCAATGCCACGGGCGGATGAGTTGCGAAAACGCGTCAGATCAACCGCGTGCGAGCAGGAGCAAACCACCAGATAACCGCCCTCGGCCACCAAGGGGGCGGCCAAGCGGGCCACCCGTTCATAGGCGCGCAATCCGGCCTCCAGGGATTTTTTATTGGGCGCAAAAGCCGGTGGATCACAGACCACCACGTCAAATTTAGCACCCTCTTTGGCCAGATCCTCTAACACTGCAAACGCATCGCCCTTGCGGGTGCTGAACACGTCAGATTTGCCCATTTTTGCAGCGCCAGCTTCGGCCAACTCAAGTGCCGGCGCCGAACTATCAACCGCCAGCGCCGAGGTCGCCCCACCGGCCAAAGCCGCCAGTGAAAAGCCGCCGACATGCGAGAACATATCCAGCACACGCGCGTCCTTGCACAGACGTTGGGTGAAGACATGATTGGCACGTTGATCATAGAACAGACCGGTTTTTTGACCGCCCATCAGATCGGCCATATAGATGGCACCATTCATCGGCACAGGGATCGGCCCATCCAGCGAGCCTTGCAGCAGGATGGTTTCCTCGTTCAAGCCTTCCAGAACCCGCGAGCGGCCAGCGGCGTTTTTAACAATCGTGGTCACGCCGGTCACATTGACCAAAGCCTGCGCCAGATCATCAAGATGCACATCAGCCCAAGCCGCGTTCGGCTGGATCACGGCGGCATCGCCGAAGCGGTCAATCACCACACCTGGCAGACCATCGGATTCAGCGTGAACCAAGCGGTAATAGGGCGTATCAAACAGCCGTTCGCGGTGCTCGAGTGCGCGTTGCAGCCGAGCCTCAAACCAAGCGATATCAATCACCGCATCGGGGTTGCGATCCAACATCCGGCAGGTGATTTTCGAATTCATGTTAATGGCAACCAGCCCAAGCGGGCGGCGCTCACTGTCCTCAAGACGGGCCAATGATCCGGGTTTGAGCGCCTTGGTGCGCCGGTCGGTCACCACCTCGTCACTAAAAACCCAAGGAAAGCCGTGGCGGATCGCGCGCACTTCGGCTTTTGGTTTCATACGGACAACGGCGATTGTCTCGCCAGTGTTTTCGGCGTTCTGGGCGGATGCGGGGGGTGTTGAGGGGGAATGTGTCATGCCCCCTCCTAGTCAACTATTGCTCCGGGCGAAAGCCCTTAGATTATTCTGCCTGAAAACCCTTAGCTTACCCTGCGTGAATGCCCATAGATTGTTTCGCCCGAAATCCCGCCAAACAGACCACCACATCATCGGCTTACTGGGGGGGGGGGACAAGCCAGCAAGAGACACCAGAATGCGGAGATTTCGGGGGCTGAACCGCGCACATCCTGCACGATGCATATGGTGTCAGACGCCACCGCCAACGGTTGCGCAACCAAAGGCTGGCTTCGAATGACCGGTTGCCCCGTAAGTTGGGCCCGTAAATGGGGCGGAATTATAATAAACCTTACGCATGACGCCGCTCTCGACCAATGATACCAGATTGCATTGGCCGTCTTTCAGTCTGTATTTAGGCTGAATTCAAGACACGAAACGCGCCTTGCGCCCCCCACGCCGTTTGGCGGTTTCAGGGGCTGCCAAGCCGTCTTTCAGCACTTTGCTCATCGGGTGGTCAGGCTCAGTGGTGGCATATTTCACCAGCAATTCTTGGATCAAACCCTGCATATCTGCGGATTGCGCAAAGCCCAACGCCCAGTCCAAAAAGATCGACCGGCACTCGGGGGGGGGAATCCCCTCGATGCGATAGCTTTCTCGGATCAACCCTCTTGGGTCTAAATTATCTTGTGTCATGCGCATTTCCTTGCCCTGATCTTTGCCCTAAATTTATCATTAGTTTCACCGATTTAAAACCTCATCCACGACAATATGTGCGGCAGTGGCGACCGTATCAAGCATTGTTTTCAACTGCTTGAGGTTTTCCTGCCCCATTTCACGCAACACAAACCCGCGCCCGCCTTCGCCAATCTCATCCATATCCAGCGCCGCTTCGCTTAATAATTTGGCAGTGATGCGCAAATTCCAGAACGCGGCATAGGCCTGCTTCAGACAGCTGTGTTGCGCAGCACTCAGCCAGCCGGCCTGCTCGCCCGCCGCAAGCTGGCTGGCCACATCCAGCGCCGCAGTGCCCGACAGCAAGGCCGCAGTTTCCGCCACCAGCTCAATATCCTGGATTCGGCCGGCCCCCAGTTTGGCCTCCCATTCATCCACCGCAGGCTTGGCCTCGGCCAAACGAGCCCGCATATCGGCCACATCCGCCAACACCTGCACGGTCCTGCCCTTGGCCGCCAACAGCGTGGTGCGAAAGCCCTCAATCTCATCTCCCAAAGTGGGATTTCCGGCAATAAACCGTGCGCGCGTTAACGCCAAATGCTCCCATGTCCATGCCTCATCACGTTGATAAGACTGGAAAGATTGCATCGAGGTCGCAACCGGGCCTTGGCGCCCTGAAGGGCGAAGGCGCATATCAACCTCATACAAACGCCCCTCGGACATCGGGGCTGTCACCGCCGTGATCAACGCCTGCGTCAGCCGCGCATAATAGGGCCGCGTCAACAGCGGGCGTTTGCCCTCCGAGCCCTCAACCCCGTCCGCATCATAAATCACGATCAAGTCCAGATCCGAGGCCGCATTCAACATGCCCGCCCCCAGAGATCCCATCGCCAGAACCACCGCCCCCTTGCCTGGCATGGCCCCGTGTTTGGCTGTGAAATGCTGAACAATCGGTGGCCACAGCGCCGCCACGCAGGCACCGGCCAGATCGGCATATTGCTGCCCCGCAACAACGCCATCAATCAAACCACGCAAGTGATGTACCCCGATGCGAAAGTGCCATTCCTGTTTCCAGCGCCGCGCCGCATCCAGCTTATGCTCGTAATCCTCAAAGCAGGCCAAAACGGCCGCCAGATCCCGCTCAAGGCCCGTCGCCCCCGGCCAATCTTCAAAAAATGTACCGCCCAAAACCGCATCCAGCACTTTCGAGTTGCGCGATAAATACCGGGCCAGCGCTGGCGCGGTGGCGCAAATGTCGATGATCAAATCAATCAGCTGCGGGTTGGCCTCAAACAGCGCAAACAGTTGCACACCGGCAGGCAAGCCCGCCAGAAACCCGTCAAACTGCACCAAAGCCTCGCTGGGATGTCCCGCCTTTTGCAACCGCATCATAATGTCAGGGCGCAAACGTTCAAAGATTTCCACCGCACGCGTCGAGCGCAGCGCCGGATAGGCGGGCCAGCGCGCCATGATCTCCTTGGCCCCGTCCGGCAAGGCAATGCGATCGTCTTGGGCGGGGCTGTTGGGCGCGAAAAAACCCTCGGTCAATTCATGCACTTCGCTTAGATCACTCATCAGACGGCTGCGTATTCTTCCGGTGTCGGCCACCCCCATGAAACGCGCCAACCGGTCGAACTCCTCAGGCTTTTTCGGCAAATCATGGGTCTGGGCGTCATTGATCATTTGCAACCTATGTTCGACCTCACGGTGGCTGCGGTAGCGCTCGATTAGCAGATTTGCAACATTTTCGGCAACCCAGCCCTTTTGCGCCAAGGCCCGCAACGCCAGCACTGTTTCGCGCGATCGCAAGCTTGGATCACGCCCGCCAGCGATGATTTGGCGAGTCTGGGTGAAGAATTCAATCTCGCGAATGCCGCCGCGCCCCAACTTCATATTATGCCCCTCAAGCACAATCGCCCCCCCCAGCCCTTTGTGCTCACGGATCCGCAGACGCATGTCATGCGCATCCTGAATCGCGGCAAAATCCAGATGTTTGCGCCAGACAAACGGCAACAGACGCTTCAAATATGCCTCGCCCCCCGCAATGTCACCGGCGCAGGCCCGTGCTTTGATGTGGGCGGCGCGCTCCCATGCGCGGCCCAATCCCTCATAATAGCGTTCCGCAGCGTCCATCGACAAACAGACCGGCGTGGTAGATGGATCAGGGCGCAAACGCAGATCGGTGCGAAACACATAGCCATGCCCGTTGATGTCCGACAACATCGCCGTCATTTTACGGGTCACACGGATGAAGCTGGCGCGAGCATCGAAATACTCATCATCGCTAAAGCGGCTTTCATCAAACAGGCAAATCAGGTCGATGTCCGAGGAATAATTCAGCTCGCCTGCCCCCATTTTACCCATCGCCAGCACCACCATACCACCCGCCGTGGCCACATCATCCGACGTCATCCCGGGCAGCTTGCCACGCTTGATTTCAACGCTGACAAGCGCCTTGAGGCTGACATCCACCGCCAGATCGGCAAAATCAGTCAGAGTGCCGGTGATCTGCTCCAGACGCCAAATCCCCCCCAGATCCGCCAAAGCCGTCAGCGCCGCAATCCGCGATTTTGCCTGTCGCAACGAGATGTTAAGCTGCTCAAGCGGGGCGGTTTTCAGACCTTGGAACATCTGCGCCAAGGCCTGCGCCGGATCCTCAAACGCACAGATCAGCCAATCGGTTTGCCGCGTCATTTGGGCCGCCAAATATGGGCTGCAACCGGCGGCCCCCTCGATCAAGGCCTTAAGCTGTGGGTTTGCATCCGGGAACAGCGCTGCGATCTCGGCACCGCGTTCGGGGTTATGGGGAATCGGTGTGCGGGTGATTTGGGATGCAAAATTCATGGCCTAAAGATGCTGTGCTACGCGCCACAAAGCAACGGGGTTTGCCATGATTATTTATACAGGGAATAGTCGAGGCATAAAGGGGGGCGATCATGAGAAACAGTTTGAAACGGGTGTTACAGGCGCTGGAAGCCGCTGGCCTAAACATCATCCCTGTCGAAATGGCAGAGGGAGCGCGTACAGCTCAAGCGGCGGCGGATTCGGTCGGCGCAGATCAGATCGCCAAATCGATCATTTTTCGCGGCCAAACCTCTGATAATTTGATCCTGTTCATCACCGCTGGCGGCAATCAGATCTGCGCCGATCGGGCCAGTGCGTTGGCGAGCGAGCCGTTGGGCAACGCGGATGCGGCGTTGCCATTGGCGGGGTGTCTCCGGTTGGGCATCTATCGCCAATCGCTGCGTTTTTGACCAAAAACTGCTGGATTTCGACAAGGTTTGGGCCGCAGCGGGCACACCACGGCATATTTTCGGGGTTTATCCCGTTAAATTGAAACAAATTTTAGGCGCACAAGTCGCTGATTTTGCAGTATAAATAACAAAAAATGTAAATATCTTTTACATTAAAGCTTGAAAGTCGGCCCGAGAATGTCAATCTTTGAAATGTGAAGGGTATTCACATTGAAACGTAACCTTTTAAAACGGAGAACCACATGAGCACCGTTGCCGCATGGCCGCATACCGCAGAAACTTGGTTGGATGAACGCGGAAAACCCGCATGGATCGTCGCTATGGTCCTTGGGTTTATTTTCATCTGGCCGGTTGGCCTCGCCCTTCTCTTTTATATGATCTGGAGTAAACGCATGTTTTTCGGAATCTGTCGCAGCAAACGCCGTATGAGCCGTCATCAATTTCGTCACGCCGAACACTCCTCGGGAAACACGGCATTCGACGCCTATAAAGCCGACACATTGCGCCGTTTAGAAGACGAGCAAGGCAAGTTTGGCGAATTCCTGCAACGTCTGCGTGACGCCAAGGACAAGTCAGAATTTGACAACTTCATGGATCATCGGGCCCAAAAAGCCAACAATCCAGCCCCCCACGTTGAGGCGTAAACCCTGCATCCACGCAAATAAATGAACACCTGGGCGGCTCGGTAAGGGCCGCCTTAACCTCAATTCATAAAGGGGCTTGGCGCAAGCGGTCCGCGTTGTTATCTTAAAGTTGATTAAAATCAGCGGACATAAAGAGAAAACATGCGCCACAGCCTGCCTATTGCTCCTCAGTTTTATGTGACAGCGCCCCAACCCTGCCCCTATCTTGAAGGCCGGATGGAGCGAAAACTGTTCACGTCTTTGCAAGGTGAATACGCCAAAAAATTGAACGATGCACTTTCAAAACAAGGCTTTCGACGCTCGCAAAATGTGCTGTATCGTCCGTCTTGTGCCGAGTGTTCATCCTGTTATTCCGCCCGTATCCGAGTGGCCGACTTCACCCCGACCAAAAGCCAGCGCCGAGTGCTGCGGCGCAACAAAAAATTGTCGCGCAACGCGATGTCGCCTTGGGCCACCGAGCAACAATTTGCGCTGTTTCGCCGGTATCTGCAGCATCGTCACGCCGATGGTGGCATGGCCGATATGGATATTATTGAATTTGCCGCCATGGTCGAGGAAACCCCGATCAAAAGTCGGGTCATCGAGTATACTTTGCCGGTGGAACCCGGTGCGCAAAACCCGGAATTGGCCGCGGTTTGTTTGACCGATGTGTTTGATGATGGCTTGAGCATGGTTTATTCGTTTTTCGAACCTGACCTGACCAAAAACTCTCTGGGTACCTATCTTATTCTCGACCATATCGAGATCGCCCGCGCCGCCCACCTGCCCTATGTTTATCTGGGGTACTGGGTGCCGGGCAGCGCTAAAATGGCCTATAAGGCCGGCTTTGCCGCGCTGGAAATATACCGTGGTGGCGACTGGGCCGCGCTGAATGATCCAAATGATTTCAAGCCCGACACCCACCCGCTGTCGGTGGATCCGATCGCCGAACAGGTGTCGCAAATCAGCCTGCCGGACACCATGTCAACCAGAACCGATTAAGCCCGCCAAAAAGCGGGCTTTGATCTGATATTCAGCGCAGCTTTGTGATTTCAGGGGCTGCATTTCTGCGCCCGACCGGCTGCAAGCATTTGATCGGGCACAAAATATTTTAGTCGGCGAACAGGTTTGGCAGGATTGTCACCACCGAGGGGAAAGTCCAGAGCAACGCCAGCGCCGCCACCTGAATCATCACGAATGGTATGACACCGCGATAGATATGGGCGGTGGTGACACTGGGCGGGGCCACCCCGCGCAAGTAGAACAGCGCAAAGCCAAATGGCGGCGTTAAGAACGAGGTTTGCAAATTCACCGCAATCATAATCGTCACCCATTTTGGATCGAACGTGCCACCGTAAATCACCGGTCCAACGATCGGGATCACGATGTAGATGATCTCAAGGAAATCCAGCACAAATCCAAGAAAGAACAGCACCAGCATCACAATCAGGAACACTTTCATTTCATTGTCAAAGCTGGTCAGGAAGTCCTGAATATACGTCTCGCCGCCAAACGAGATGATCACAAGGTTGAGCAATTGCGAGCCGATCAGAATGGTGAACACCATCGATGTCACCTTGGCGGTTTCGCGCACAATCGGCGTTAGAACCGCACCGCGAAACAACACCACACAGCTGTACAACAGGCCGAACATCGCAAAAATATAGGCGCTTTTGGCAACGATAAAAGCAAAGATGTCCTCAAGCGGAACCACCTCGCGGCCCATGCGCAAATCAAAGTTCACCCCGACAAGGATCATGATGACAATTGCAAAGGTGATCATCAGGACGGATCGGCCGGTGCCCCCCTCGTCCTGCAAGCGCCGGTATGCGGCCAAAAGGATCGCCCCGCCCGCCCCCAGCGCCGCTGCCGGTGTCGGATTGGTGATGCCGCCAAGGATCGATCCCAGCACCGCAATGATCAAAATCATCGGCGGGAACACCACCGCCAGCAGCTCGTTTTTGGCCAGCAATTTAGTGGCATAAACGATCCCGTATAACGCGATCAAACCCGGGATCAGCAGGTAAATCACCGTCCAGCCCGGGGTTGTGGTCGGGGTGATCAATACAATGTCGGTGAGGAACACCAACACGACGCCCGCCAACCCGATCAGAATCGGACGGGTGTTGGCCGAGGGGGCAATCCCGCGGGCAAAGGTCAGGATCAGCGCCATAAAGATAAAGAACACCGCAAGGCCGGAGCCAATTGGTGCTGCGGCAGCGATTTTGGCAACCAGCGCATCGGAGCGTTCCAGATCGGTCAGTTTGCGGCTTTCCTGCGCCCCACCGGCCGCCTCAATCGCGGCTTGCTGGGCGATGGCGATGTCCCATTTTTCCTGCCCGTGCAGCTCGATAATCGCGATCTTGCACTGCGGCGCCACATTGGTGCGCAAACTGGTTGCGGCGGTTGCATCAGAGTAGCTGTCGACGGTGATGTCTTGCGAGCCAACCACGCCGTAGCTGGACAGCATCAGCATGCCGCCGATCAGCACAGCGGGCGCGCCAAGGAACCAAATCAACGCCCCCCGACCGGTGATTTTGTCACCGCTGGTTTCGGTGATCGGCACCGGTGGCGCCTTGTCCGGGTTCAACAGCGCATAGCAAAAAGCATAAAGCGCGTAGAAAACCGCCAGCATCACACCGGGCAGGATGGCGGCCTGAAACAGGGTGCCAACCGACACCACCGCCGCCTCGCCCAGATAGGTCAGCGCGTCAGAGCAGCCCGCCAGCTGCGCCCGTTCTTCTTGGGCGGCAGAGTATAGATCGCCCGCCAAAGTGCCGAGCAACACGATCACGATTGAAGGCGGGATAATTTGCCCCAATGTGCCCGAGGCGGCAATCACGCCGGTGGCCAATTCAGGCGAGTAATTATTTTTCAGCATGGTCGGCAACGACAAAAGGCCCATGGTCACCACGGTGGCGCCAACGATGCCGGTTGAGGCCGCCAAAAACGCGCCAACCACCACCACAGACACCGCCAGCCCACCAGGCAGCGGGCCAAACACCCGCGCCATCGTGGTCAGCAAATCATTGGCAATTTTGGAGCGTTCCAGCGTGATACCCATCAGCACAAACATCAAAACAGCCAACAGAGTTTCGATCGAGGGGCCGGAAAAGGCGCGCTCGTTCATCCGGTTTACAATGAAACCAATATTGGAGTTCAACGCATAATCAAAGCCGCGCTCCAGCACCGGTTGGGCGATGCGCGGCAAATCCGGATTTCGGAACACCGTGATGGTCTCGGGGTTGATGCCGGCGACCACCAGCGCCCGAAAGGCTTCACTTGTGTCATCAATTGCGTAATGAATCAGCACGCCAGCGTTGTCCAATCCGGCAATAATACTGAACGACATAACCGCGGCACCGCCAATGGCAAAGGCCACCGGAAAGCCGGATAATATCCCACCAAACAGGCACAGAAGCACGATTATTAAGCTGATTTCAACGCCATCAAGTCCGAAAAACATAAGTCTTTATCCTAGTTTAGTGAGTGCCTTCATAGGCTTCTTCGCCAATGCCGAGGCTGTCTTTGTCCAAATATTTACCGGCTGATTCAGGCCCTTCTTTGCGCTCCAGATACGAGCGGTAAAAGAACGCAATCGCCTGTAGGAACACCAAGCCCGCAAACGTAATCAGCAGGATTTTGAACAGAAAGTAGCCGTTAAACCCGTTTGGCGAAAACCCGATGGTTTCAACATTCCAGCGCAGGTAATTGGAGGTTTGCATCATCTTGTCCAGAGATTTAAGCACCGAGGGGTTTGGCACGATCAGATGGCGCCACATGTAAAACCAGCCATACATCCAGATCAGCACCGACGTTGGCATCATGAAAAACAGCGAGCCAAACATATCTATGGCCCGTTGGGTGCGAAATTTAACCTTGGAATAGATCAGATCAACCCGCACATGACCGCCCTGCACAAAGGTGTAGGTGACACACATCGTGACCACCAACGCGTTGTAGAATTTCAATTCTTCCGCCCACCAGCTGACGTCTTTGGTAAACGCTGCGCCAAACGCAATGGTGATGTCAGCGGCCGAAAAGATCCGCTGCATAAACACGATGACAATCTGTTGCAGCACCATCAACAGGCCCGCCCAGGCAAAGAAACGCCCCAGCGTGTTGGCAAACCCCTCAAGAACCCGCACACAGCCCCACATGAAATTATTGCGCCACAGACCATATAGGGTCACCAGCAAAAACAGGGTTAAGACCACGAAGAAAAATTCCTTCGAGCCCCCGTAATAGACAAAGCGCGCCAACGCCTGCTTGTCTTCGGGACTGTCCAGCCCAGTAATCCAGCTTAGCCATAACGACGGATGCGTCACCGCATAGCCGAAATTGTAAAATGACATGGCAATGTTCTGAAAGAACCAGCCGATAGCGTTCAACATTCCCGCCCCCAGTTTTAGGTATACCCCTGCCCTAAATCGGCAGGTTTAGATCAGGCGAGGTTTGCAACAAAATACAAACCCCGCCTGACCATTTGTTTAAGCTAATGTCAGGTTTCAGCCCTGATTTTAGCCCAAAATGCGGTCACGCTGTGAGCGGTAGGCGCCCTCAGATTTTGTCAACCAAGCCGAGGAAGCGCGCATTGAGGCTTTCATGCTGTCATGGATGGTTTTGAACAGCTCGTCACCGCGGTATTGATCCACAGTTTCAGCCGCAGCAGCGCCCATTGCATCCCAAACACTGTCCGGAAATTCCAGCGTTTTAACGCCGCCAGCTTGCAGACGTTGCAAGGCCGAGCCGTTGTTGTTCAAAAATTGCGCCAAGTTCCACTGATGGCACTCACCCGCGGAAATCTCGATGATTTTCTGATGCGCCGGTGACAGCGAGTCAAACACGTCACGGTTGGTCGCCAATGTCAGACCAGCGCCTGGCTCATGGAAACCAGCGGTGTAATAGAACTTGGTGATTTCTTGGAAGCCGGCTTTTTCATCGGCCCAAGGACCAATCCATTCGGTGCCGTCAATCGCACCAGAGGCCAGCGCCTGATACACTTCGGAGCCCGGCAGGTTTTGCACAGATGCGCCCATTTTACCCAAGGCTTCGCCGCCCAAACCCGGCATGCGGAATTTCAGACCTTTAAAATCTTCTGGACCATTGATTTCCTTGCGGAACCAACCACCAGCCTGCGCACCGGTGTTGCCAGCGAGGAAGGATTTCAGACCAAAGATCTGGCCCAGCTCATCGTGATAGCCCATGCCACCACCGTGATAGTACCAATTCGCCAATTCCTGCGCGGTCATGCCAAACGGCACCGCGGTAAAGAACGCATAGGCCGGATGCTGCCCGATGAAGTAATAATCAGCGCCGTGGTACATGTCGGCTTGGCCGGATGTGACCGCGTCAAACACCTCAAAGGCACCAACCAGCTCGCCTGCGGCTTTGATTTCTACGGTCAGTTGACCGTCGGACATGGTGCTGATTGAATCTGCGGCGCGTTGTGCAGCGTCAAATACACCTGCCAGCCCGCGGCCCCAGGTTGTAACCATTGTTAAGGTGCGTTTGCCCGTGGCGTAGGCCGGTGCGGCCAGTGTCGATGCAGCAGCGGCGGTGCCACCAAGTGCTGACGTTCTCAAAAATGAGCGACGATCCATAGAGTTACTCCTCCCATAGAGTGTTTTCCCGTAATAATACCGAGTTGGTCGTTTCAGGTGTTTTGACCATAGACAGAGAAAACTGTGCTGGAAACCTTAACTCTTCATAAAAACCCGAAAAAGTTGTTTTTTTATTCGCGGCCCCCAATGCACCATGTGTGGAGCTGCGCAACTTACGGGGTTGAAATTCTATTTATTCCGAATTCAACGCAAAATACGTAACAATAAACCCCAAATAGGCACCCTCGCGACACATTATTCTGCTATTTGGCTGTTGACGCCCCCACCGCGCATACATAAGGTCCGTTACGTAACCAAAAGGAGACTGGGACATGACCGTCCTACTTGTCATTGTGGAATATTGGCGCATGGGTCTGTAAAGACAGCCATAACGGTATTCCATGCGCCCCCGACAATCGGGGGTTTTTTTATGGTTAAGGCTTTGTTTTACCTGACAAAGCGACACAGAGATGGAACGAGAATTGCCTTTAAGGCAAGCAACAGACGGAGAGAGAAAGATGACACGTCAAATGACCGGTGCGAAGATGGTTCTGCAAGCCCTGAAAGATCAGGGTGTGGATGTCATATTTGGCTACCCTGGCGGTGCTGTGCTACCGATTTATGACGCGATCTTTCAACAAAATAATATTCGCCACATTCTGGTGCGCCATGAGCAAGCAGCACTGCATGCCGCCGAGGGGTATGCGCGCTCGACCGGCAAGCCCGGCGTGGTTCTGGTCACCTCTGGCCCCGGTGCCACCAATGCGGTGACCGGCCTTACAGACGCTTTGATGGACAGCATCCCGCTGGTGGTTCTGACCGGCCAAGTGCCGACCTTCATGATCGGCAATGACGCCTTTCAAGAGGCCGACACCATTGGCATCACCCGCCCCTGCACCAAGCACAACTGGCTGGTGCGCGACACCAATAAACTGGCCGAAACCATCCACAAGGCCTTTCATATCGCCACCTCGGGACGTCCCGGCCCCGTGCTGGTCGACATCCCAAAAGACGTGCAATTCGCCGAGGGCACCTATGTGCCGCCGAACAAGGTCGACACCAGCCGCTATACGCCCAAAGTCAAAGGCGACCTTGAGGCGATCACCGCGTTGGTTGAGCTGATGGAGCAGGCCGAGCGCCCGCTCTTTTACACCGGCGGTGGCGTGATTAATTCCGGCCCCGCCGCCAGCCAATTGCTGATTGAGCTGGCCGATGCGACCGGCATTCCGGTGACCTCGACCTTGATGGGTCTGGGGGCGTATCCCGCCTCCTCCAAAGGCTGGCTCGGGATGCTGGGCATGCACGGTTTATACGAGGCCAATCTGGCGATGCACGACTGCGATCTGATGATCAACATCGGCGCGCGCTTTGATGATCGGATCACCGGACGGGTTGATGCGTTCAGCCCCGGTTCTAAAAAGGTGCACATCGATATTGACCCCTCCTCGATCAACAAAATCATCACCGTCGACATCCCGATCATCGGCGATATCGCCCATGTGCTGGAAGATGTTCTGAAGGTCTGGAAATCGCGTGGCCGCAAGGTCAACAAAGCCGCCCTGAAAAACTGGTGGTCACAGATTGAAGAATGGCGCACGGTGAACTGTCTGGCCTATGAGCAGGTCGGCAAGATCATCAAGCCGCAATACGCGCTGCAACGCCTTCAAGCGTTGACCAAAGACATGGATCGCTACATCACCACCGAAGTTGGCCAACACCAGATGTGGGCGGCACAATACCTGCACTTCGATGAACCCCACCGCTGGATGACCTCCGGTGGTCTGGGCACCATGGGCTACGGCCATCCGGCCTCGCTGGGGGTGCAAATCGCACATCCCGAGGCCTTGGTGATCAACGTTTCTGGCGAAGGTTCATGGTTAATGAACATGCAGGAAATGGGCACCGCGGTGCAATATAAACTGCCGGCCAAACAGTTCATCCTGAACAATGAACGTCTCGGTATGGTGCGCCAATGGCAGGAATTGCTGCACGGCGAACGCTATTCGGCCACATGGCAAGAGGCGCTGCCCGATTTTGTTAAGCTCGCCGAAGCCTTTGGCGCCAAGGGCATTCGTTGCTCGGACCCCGCCGATCTGGACGAGGCAATCATGGAAATGATCAACCACGACGGGCCGGTGATTTTTGACTGTCTGGTGGAAAAACACGAAAACTGTTTCCCGATGATCCCGTCGGGGGCGCCGCACAATGAAATGCTGATGGGCAATGCTGACACCCAAGGGGTGATTGGCAAGTCCGGCGCGGTAATGGTCTAGGAAAGGTCGATAAATGTCTGCACTTAATATCAAAAAAGGATCATCGGCCAAATCGGCTTATGATCTGAAAAATCCAAATTCTGATATCATCGAGAGCCACACTCTGACGATTTTGGTCGACAACGAGGCCGGGGTTCTGGCCCGGGTGATCGGTCTGTTTTCGGGCCGTGGTTATAACATCGAAAGCCTGACCGTGGCCGAGATTAACGAGGAATCTCACACCTCGCGGATCACCATTGTCACCACCGGCACCCCGCAGGTGATTGAGCAAATCAAGGCACAGTTGGGCCGGATTATTCCGGTGTACTCAGTGAATGATCTGACGGTTGAAGGGCCTCACATCGAGCGGGAACTGGCCTTGTTCAAAGTCTCTGGCACCGGCGACAAACGGGTTGAGGCCCTGCGTCTGGCCGATATTTTCCGCGCCAATGTGGTTGACAGCACGCTGGAAAGCTTTGTGTTTGAAATGACCGGCACCTCTGAGAAAATCGACGCCTTTGCCGATCTGATGCGCCCCTTGGGCCTGTCGGAAACCGCCCGTACCGGCGTGGCGGCAATTTCGCGCGGCCTGTAAGATTTGTTATAAAAGAGGCCGCGCCAAAGACACTGGGGAGCGCGGCCTCTTTCATTTTTTCAGCCCATCACGGTGATGATTTGCTTTGTGGCTGCGAAAACCACACACAGTATAGACGCTTTTGGACCCGACAATGGGCCTTGAAAAAAGAAAGGGGATCCCGAAGGCCCCCCAGTTTAGCTGATCAGGCTCGTCATTATACCGCCCGGTTTATTTATTGCCTGTGGCCTGATCTGCGTCGAGGGCGAGCGCACCCGCCCCGGAACTCTGCGATGCCCGCGCGCCTTAGACGCGGGCCATACGCCTTTTAACTACATCCGCTGGTTCCCCCGCAGGTGTTGCATTTCATACAGGTGCCATTGCGCACCAATGTGTAGTTTCCGCAGTCGTTACAAGGGTCGCCCTCATAGCCCTGCATCTTGGCCTGACCGCGCAGATCCATGCCGCTGATCGGCGGACCTGAAGCGGTGTGACTGGAGGTCAAACTTGCACTGACCGCTTCGGGCACCAGCGTTTTTAATGCCGCCACCGGATCGGTGCCTGCCTCGAGCGCCACAGTCCCCATCTGCATGCCCAGACCGCCTTGCAGCACCACCAATTGCTGTGGCACCCGTTTGCGCAAATATCCGGTCGAGGAAATCTGTTTCAGCACTTCGAGTGACTTGCTGGCAGCGGTTTCGCTGACGCTGGAAATATTTGACTTACCCTCGTTTACGCCACGGCCAATGTCATCGAACGAGGCCCCCTCGGGTTTCACATGCGCCAAATCGGTACGATCCAGATAAGAGACCGCCAATTCACGGAAGATGTAATCCAAGATCGAGGTGGCGTTTTTAATGCTGTCATTGCCCTGCACCATGCCGGCTGGCTCGAATTTGGTAAACGTAAAGGCATCGACGAATTCATCCAGCGGCACCCCGTATTGCAGGCCCACCGAAATCGCGATCGCAAAGTTGTTCATCATGGCGCGAAAACCCGCACCTTCCTTGTGCATGTCGATGAAAATTTCGCCCAGCTCGCCGTCTTCATATTCACCGGTGCGCAAATAAACCTTATGGCCCCCAACAACCGCCTTTTGGGTGTAGCCCTTACGGCGGCTTGGCAGTTTCTCGCGGTGGCTTTTGTGAACCTCTTTGATCACGGTTTTTTCAACGATCTTCTCGGCCAGAACCGCCGCTTTTTCCTGCTGGCTGCCAGAGGCGAGGATTTCTTCGGCCTCGTCATCATCCTCAACCAAAGCCGCAGCCAAAGGTTGGCTTAATTTGGAGCCATCACGGTACAACGCATTGGCCTTCACACCCAGTGACCAGCTCAGCTCGTAGGCTTTCTGGCAATCCTCGATGGTGGCGTCATTGGCCATGTTGATGGTCTTGGAAATCGCCCCCGAGATAAACGACTGCGCCGCGGCCATCATATAGATGTGGCTGTTAACCGACAGATATCGCTTGCCTTTTTTGCCACAAGCATTGGCACAATCAAAGATGCCATAATGTTTTTCATCCAGATACGGCGCGCCTTCCAGCGTCATGGTACCACAAACATGGTCATTGGCGACCTCAATATCAGCCCGCGAATAACCAAGGTGACGCAGCAGATCAAAACCTGGATCATTCAGTTTTGCGGTCGGAATTCCCAGCGTTTTATTGCAGAAATCCTCGCCCAAAGTCCATTGATTGAACACAAAGCGGATGTCAAAAGCCGACGGCAGCGCCTCCTCGATTTTGTCCAGCTCGCTTTGGCCAAAACCATGGCCAATCAACGAGGTGTGATTGATGCCAGGCGCGTTGCCAATGGTGCCGTGACCGACCGCATAAGCCACGATTTCCTCGATTTGCGCCGAGCCATAGCCCTGTTTATCAAGCGCTGCTGGCACCGAGCGATTGATGATCTTGAAATAGCCGCCACCGGCCAGTTTTTTGAATTTCACCAGTGCGAAATCAGGCTCGATGCCGGTGGTGTCACAATCCATCACCAAACCAATGGTGCCGGTCGGTGCGATCACCGTGACTTGAGCGTTGCGATAGCCGTGTTTTTTGCCCAAGGTCAGCGCTTCGTCCCATGCGGATTTGGCCAGCGCGATCAGGCTTTGATCCGGGCAGTTGGCGTGATCCAGCGGCACGGGTTTCACATCCAATCCGACGTAGCCATTGGCCCTGCCATAGGCGGCGGTGCGGTGATTTTGAATCACCCGCAGCATGTGGTCGGCATTGCGGCTGTAGCCATCAAACGCTCCCATCTCGCCAGCGATTTCAGCCGAGGTGGCGTAGGAAACACCGGTCATAAGCGCGGTCAGCGCGCCACAAAGCGCACGGCCCTCGATGCTGTCATAGGAAAAGCCCATGTTCATCAGCAAACCGCCAATGTTGGCATAGCCCAGCCCCAAGGTGCGGAAATCATAGGACAATTGCGCAATTTCTTTGGATGGGAACTGCGCCATTGTCACCGAGATTTCCAACGTCAGCGTCCATAGGCGCGTGGCGTGGATGTAATCTTCGGATTGAAACTCACCATCTTTCAGGAAGGTCAGCAGGTTCATGGAGGCCAGATTACAGGCGGTGTCATCCAGAAACATATATTCCGAACAGGGGTTCGAGCCGCGAATGGCGCCATCTTCGGGGCAAGTGTGCCACGCGTTGATGGTGTCGTGATACTGGATGCCCGGATCGGCGCAGGACCATGCGGCGTGGCCAACTTGTTCCCACAAATCACGCGCCTTGATGGTTTTGGCGACCTTGCCATCGGTCCGGTTGATCAGCTCCCAGTCGGCATCGTCTTTGACCGCTTGCAAATAGGCATCGGTGACGCGGATCGAGTTGTTGGAATTTTGGCCAGAAACCGAGCTGTAGGCCTCGGAATCCCAATCAGTATCATAGGTCGGGAACTCGATGCTGGTGTAGCCCTGTTTGGCATAATCCAGCACACGTTTCACGTAAGTCTGTGGAATAGCTGATTTTTTCGAGGCACGGATCGCGGCTTTCAGACCCTCGTTGACCTTCGGATCAATCGCATCTTCGGTTCGGCCATCCCAAGCTTTGATGGCTGCGAAAATCTCGTTCAGGCATCTTTCGTGCAGTTTGGATCCGGCCACGATGGAGGCAACCTTCTGCTCCTCGATGACCTTCCAATTGATGAATTCCTCGATGTCAGGGTGGTCCGCATCGCAAATCACCATCTTGGCAGCACGACGCGTGGTGCCACCGGATTTGATCGCACCAGCGGCGCGATCACCGATCCGCAAGAAGCCCATCAGACCGGACGAGCTGCCACCACCGGACAGGTTTTCCCCTGCGGCGCGCAATGAGGAAAAGTTAGTGCCGGTGCCGGAGCCATATTTAAACAGGCGGGCTTCGCGGACCCAAAGATCCATGATGCCGCCTTCGCCGACCAGATCATCCTTCACCGATTGGATGAAGCAGGCGTGTGGTTGGGGGTGCTCATAAGAGGATTTTGATTTGGTCAGTTTTCCAGTTTTGAAATCAACATAATAGTGACCTTGGGCGGGGCCATCGATGCCGTATGCCCAATGAATACCGGTGTTAAACCATTGCGGACTGTTGGGGGCGGCACGTTGAGAGGCCAGCATATGGCGCATTTCGTCGTAATAGGCGCGGGCATCGGATTCGGCGGTGAAATAGCCGGCCTTCCAGCCCCAGTAAGCCCATGTGCCAGCCAAGCGGTCGAACACTTGCTTGGCGGAATGCTCGCCGCCAGCGCGCTCTTCCTCGGGCAGTTTGGCAAGGGCAGCCTCATCTGGAACCGAGCGCCACAAAAATTCTGGGACACCCTTTTCCTTGACGGTTTTGAGGGCCGCAGGCACGCCGGCTTTGCGGAAATATTTCTGCGCAATCACATCAGAGGCCACTTGGCTCCAAGATGCCGGCACAACACATTTATCCAGACGGAAAACGATGGTGCCATCCGGGTTGCGGATCTCGGAAGATGTGGTTCTAAATTCAAGGTCAGAATATGCGTCCTGACCAGATTTTGTGAACTTACGCTCTATTTTCATTTTAGCCTGCCCCGTGTGCGCCTTGGGCGCGTCATAATATATTGGGGACAGTCCCGTAAACGCAGGGGCTATCGCCAAACTCGTGCTAGTAAAAAGGGACAGAACCGGATGCAGTTGTAGCGGGCTATACACCCCCACAATGCGCCATAATACAGTATGGCTAGAAAACCGATTATATCCCATTCCGACCCGGCAACCACTAAATCTAGTGGTTTACTTGACCAGCAACTACTATGTGTCGTAGTCACCCCCATCCCGTCAATAATTATATTTCGATTTATTCACGCTTTTTTCATTGACGTGTCAAATCGTCATATCTCGCAATGGTTGTGTGGTGATTCATGCGCCCCAACTTTTACGTGTCTCCTTAAAGCATCCACGAATTTTAAAATTAAAATTTATTCTTTTGAACGGCAGACTTGCTGAAATCCCATCAGGAATCACTTGAACCGCCCATCCTGACAACCTTCTGATCCACCGGTTACGTGGCCCATAGAATCGCAGCCACAATCGCGTCAAAACCACCCAAAGGGCGCATCGAAGTTTTTCCAGATATTATATTGAGAAGAATATTTTAAGGGAGATATGTTTCCTTGGGGCGACGTGATCGGAAAGATATGTTTCCTTGGGGGCGAAATGGTGGGTGTAGAAATGGTAGTGAAAAGTGGTGGCTGGAAGGTGGTGGGTGGAAAAATGGTCGGGACGGCAAGATTCGAACTTGCGGCCTACGGTACCCAAAACCGTCGCGCTACCAGGCTGCGCTACGCCCCGACTGACGCCTTCCTACATAGGCTGGCTGGTAATGAAAACCCCTAGAATGGTCTATTTTCCAACTATTTGAAAAACTTACCTGGAGGGGCATGGCCAGAGCGCAATCGACGAATCAAATGCTGGGTGACGCAGCTGTGATCCGACCGTAATTTCCAGTGCTTTGGCCAAACCGCCATTGATTTCGAGAATCATCAGCACCCCGTCGCCGCCATCAATCGGGGTTTCATCCAGCGGTCGGGTATTTTGGGCAATCCGCACCACTTGGCCGGTTTGATCGAGAAAAATCATATCGAGGGGAATTAGAGTATTCTTCATCCAAAAGCGTGCCTGACGCGGGCGTTCATAGACAAACAACATGCCAGCGCTTGTTGGCAGGTTTTTGCGAAACATCAACCCGCGGGCCTGCTCCTGCGCATCATCCGCCACTTCGACGGTGAAATGTGCCCCCAATCGCCGCGCAGATCGACGGCGGTGGGGGAACATTGGGCCGCCTGCGCCGCACTAACACTTACGGCAATGGCGCCAACACTGACAAAGGCACCGGCCCAAAGAGTCGCGACCACAGAGGCCACGCGTTGGATCATCTAATCCTCGTCAAACGAAACATCCCAAGGCAGCACATGGGTGGCCATCGAGCCACGCTCGCCATCTTCAACCCGAATGCAAATCGCCTCGCCGGGCTGTAAATCGGCCAGCCCCGAACGGCGCAGCATCTCGACATGGATAAACACATCGTCCGATGAGCCGAACACATTGGCAAACCCAAAGCCCTTGGCCTTGTCGAACCATTTGACCCGCGCAGGTTCCAGATTTTCGGTATCCAGCGGCTCGGCGGGCTCGACACCATCCAGCAGCGTATCATCGTCATTCTGCGGCGGCGTAATATGTAAAATTTCCGTGGTTTGAATGCCACGATCGGTTTCTTGCACAAAGACTTCAATGCCGGCGTTGTCGGCGACAGAGCTTTGGCCAAAGTTGCGCAGTACATTTGCGTGCAACAGGATATCGGGGCCACCCTCATCAGCGACAATAAAGCCAAACCCCTTTGTCGGGTCAAACCACTTTACATAGCCCGTTAGTTTCTTGTTTTCTACTTCTTCGTTCATAGCTCTCAGTATCTCTATTCTCAATTAGCCTAGGCATTCTAAATAGTTAGAGCCATCAAAGCATCAATACGTTGTGCCAAATTGCGAAAACGATGCAAGCACAAAATTGTAACTTAAGCGGGAACATCCCAGCGAGGTACAAGCAATCAAGGGTTTAGGCGCAAAATCTTCCAATCGTCTTCCGTATTTCTACGGGACCATCGGAACCGGTCATGCAACCGAAAAGCACCATCTGCCCAGAATTCAATCTCGGTTGGGATAATTTTATACCCCCCCCAAAAGTCCGGCCGTGAAGGATTCGGGCCATGAATGGCCGTCACCTTTGCAACCTCAGCCAACAGCGCCGCACGCGATTTCAGCGGACGCGACTGTTTTGAGGCCCAAGCCCCCAATCGGCTTTGTAGCGATCGAGAGGTGAAATAGGCGTCCGCTTGCGTCCCGTCAATAGTCTGTACCAATCCGCGCACTCTAATTTGGCGGCGCAGCGATTTCCAGTGCATGACAAAGGCGGCTTTGCCCGCGGATTCAAGCTCCACAGCCTTGACGCTTTCATAATTGGTGTAAAATACAAAACCGTCCGGCTCGATGTCTTTGAGCAGAACCATGCGGATATTTGGCATCCCATCGGCATCAACGGTGGACAACGCGATGGCGTTGGCATCATTAAGCTCTGCGGCTTGCGCCTTATCCAACCACTCTTGGGCCAGCTTGAACGGGTCATCCCCGGAAAATATTCCGCCGCGTTTTGTCATTGTGGTTCCATGTCGTTGTGCAAATCTTAGGCCCACCAATTGGGCAAGGCAACCTATCCTTTTAAACAGCATTGGCTTGATGCTCCACGCACAATCGCATAGATGTTAATTTCTTATTTATTGGGAGCGAAAGGCGCAAAATGTCAACAGGGTTACTTGAGGGAAAGCGCGGGCTGATTATGGGCCTCGCCAATGATAGATCTATTGCATGGGGTATCGCCAAGGCCTGCGCCGAGGCCGGTGCTGAACTTGCGTTCTCCTATATGGGGGATGCGTTCAAAAAACGGGTGGAGCCATTGGCGGCCAAATTGGGCACCACGATGCTGTTTGACTGCGACGCCTCTGATGCCGACTCGCTGGATGCGATGTTTGCCGAGCTGGAAGAGAAATGGGGCACTCTGGATTTTGTGGTCCATGCCATCGGATTTTCCGACAAGGCCGAATTGCGTGGCCGCTATGTTGATACCTCGCCTGAAAACTTCCGCATGACGATGGATGTTTCGGTTTACACCTTCACCGCCGTCACCCAGCGCGCCGCCAAGATGATGCCAGGTGGTGGATCAATCCTGACGCTGACCTATTATGGTGCCGAGCAGGTGATGCCGCACTATAATGTAATGGGGGTCGCCAAGGCGGCGCTTGAAGCATCGGTGAAATATCTGGCCGAGGATCTGGGCAAGGATAAAATCCGCGTCAATGCAATTTCAGCGGGGCCAATCAAAACGCTGGCCTCCTCGGGGATTGGTGATTTTCGATACATCCTGAAGTGGAACGAGTTGAACTCGCCCCTGCGTCGCAATGTCACCCAAGACGAGGTTGGCAAGTCAGCCCTGTATCTGCTCAGCGATCTGGCCTCTGGGGTCACGGGTGAAAACCTGCACGTCGATGCGGGCTATCATATTGTTGGCATGAAGGCGGTCGATGCGCCCGATATTGATGTGGTCACCGGCAAGAAACCGGCTCCAGAACAATGACCCTTAGCGCCTTTCTCGCCGTTGCCCTGCTACACCTGATGGCCGCGATCAGTCCGGGGCCATCCGTGTTGATGGCCGCGCGCATTGGCGTCACCGAGGGTTTCAAAACCGGTGCTGCGGTGGCGGTTGGCATTGGGGTTGGCGGCGTGTTCTGGGCCTGTGCGGCGCTGTTCGGGCTGGCGTTGTTGTTTGAATATGTGCCAATGTTGCTGACGGTGATGAAAGTCGCTGGCGGGGCATTCCTGCTATATATGGCCTATAAACTGTGGAAGTCAGCGGATGAGCCACTGGCCCAATCCAACCAAAACAGCGCGCCGCGAAGCCTGCAATCGGCGTTTTTACTGGGGTTGATCACGCAGATCTCAAACCCCAAACCCGCCATCCTGTTTTCGGCAATTTTCATTGGCACGGTGCCCGCCAGCGCCGGATTTGGCACCTACGTCGCGCTGCTCTGCATGGTTTTCTTTAACGAAACCCTGTGGAACACTCTTGTGTCGCGGATATTTTCGATGCAAAAAAACCGCGCAACATATCTAAACCTGAAGGGCTGGATCGATCGGGCCTTTGGCGGGCTGCTTGGCCTGCTCGGGATCAAAATAGCCGTTACTTAAACACGCAAAAAGGATACCCCATGAGCGACACACGCCTCCCGCACGAAAAAGGATTTCACATCTCTTGGGATCAAATCCACCGCGACAGTCGCGCCTTGGCGTGGCGTCTGGATGGCAAGGGGCCGGACAATGGCGCGTGGAAAGCCATCGTGGCGATCACCCGTGGCGGCATGGCACCGGCGATGATCATCGCCCGCGAGCTGGATGTGCGCACCGTCGATACCATCAGCATTAAATCCTATGACCACCAAAATCAGGCCGAAGCGATTGTACTGAAATCGCCGGATGCCAAAATGATGGGCGATGGCACCGGCATTTTGATCATTGATGATCTGGTCGACACCGGAAAAACCCTCGAGGTGGTGAAAAAACTGTATCCAAAAGCGCATATCGCCACGGTATATGCCAAACCAAAGGGCCGCCCGATGGTCGAAACCTTCATCACCGAAGTTTCACAAGACACATGGATTTTCTTTCCATGGGATATGGCGCTGCAATATGTCGAACCTTACCGCGGCAACGATTAAGGCCTGCTGAACGCAGCACAAAAAGGTATAGACATGACCAACCCCGTTAATCCCGCCATTTCCGCCACCACATCACCGCCGGTGATGCAGGCGCGCGGCTGGCTTGACGGGGTGACCTTCAGCGCCGCCAAACCGCTGATCAATGTCTCGCAAGCCGCCCCTGTCGAGGCCCCGCCAAAAGCCCTGCGCCAAGCCTTGGCCGACACGGTGTTAAACCTGAACGAAGCCCATCTTTACGGGCCGGTTTTGGGCCTGCCAGAATTGCGCGCCGAGATCGCAAGCCAATGGTCCTCGGCCTACGACGGCAATATCACCGACACGCAGGTCGCGATCACCTCGGGCTGCAATCAGGCCTTCGCCGCCGCGATCGCCACATTGGCCAGCAAGGGTGACGAGATCATTCTGCCAACCCCGTGGTATTTCAACCATAAAATGTGGCTCGACATGCAGGGCATCACCACCGTGGCCCTGCCCGCTGGCACTGGTATGCTGCCCGATCCTGAGCAGGCCGCAGCCCTAATCACCCCGCGCACCCGCGTCATTGCCTTGGTGACGCCGAACAACCCGACCGGTGCTGAATACCCCGCTGATCTGCTGCGTGCCTTCTATGATCTGGCAAAACAAAACGGCCTCGCATTGATCGTCGATGAAACCTACCGTGATTTTGACTCACGCACCGGTGCGCCGCATGATCTGTTCTGTGATCCTGACTGGGCCGATACCCTGATCCAACTATATTCGTTTTCCAAAGCCTACCGCCTGACCGGCCACCGGGTTGGCGCGATGGTCGCCAGTCTGGCGCGCTTGGTCGAGGTTGAAAAATTCCTTGATACCGTCGCAATTTGCCCAAACCAGCTGGGGCAGCACGCCGCGCTTTGGGGCATGCAAAACCTGTCAAACTGGCTGGCCGGTGAACGCGACGAAATTTTAAACCGCCGCGCCGCGATTGAGGCAGGATTTCCAGTGCTGGCCGATCAAGGCTGGAAACTGTTGGGCTGTGGCGCCTATTTCGCCTATGTCGAGCATCCATTCGCCATGCCGTCCGATCAAGTGGCGCAACAATTGGTCCAAGAAAGCGCGGTTCTACTGCTGCCTGGCACCATGTTTGTGCCAAGCGGTGACATTAGTGGCACCCGCCAATTGCGCATCGCTTTTGCCAACATCGACAGCACCGGCATTGCCACGTTTTTTGAGCGCCTAAAAACCGCCAAACTGTAAGTTTCCCAGCCTCATAGGGCTTTGCAAAGCCACGGCACTTGCCCCCCTGCTCACAACCGCCTAAACATCGCTAAACACCAGTCAAACGAGGGTCGTGACCGTGAGCAGCATCAAGAAAAAAACAAGCAATGTTATCGTCTGGATCATCCTGCTTTTGCTGATAGCCGGCCTTGGCGGCTTTGGCGTCAGCAACTTTGGTGGCTCCACCGCGGCCATCGCCACCGTTGGCGACACCGAAGTCAGCATGGACGCCTATTACCGCGCTCTGCGACAAGATTTACGCGGCTTTCAAGCCCAAACCGGCCAGCCACTGTCGCTGCCTCAAGCTCAGGCCATCGGGCTTGACCAAAACGTGCGCGCCCGCCTGATCACCGGCGCCGCCCTTGATCATGAAGCCGCCCGCATTGGAGTGTCGGTTGGTGATGATCGGGTGCGTCGCGAGGTGCTGGCCAACACCGCCTTTCAAGGGCTGGATGGCACATTTGACCGCGTCGGATACCGTCAAACACTGGAGCAATCCGGCATGAGCGAGGCCGAGTTCGAGGCCAACATTCGGGTGGAAACCGCCCGCTCCATATTGCAAAGCGCCATCATCGCCGGCATCACCACCCCCGAGGCGATGACCGATGCGTTTTTGACCTTCAGCCAAGAGCGCCGCAATTTTTCATGGATCCGCCTGGACCAGAACAATTTGGCCACAGCCGTGCCTGAACCCACTGACGCGCAGCTGCAAACCTATTTTGAGGCCAACGCGACTGACTTCACCGAGCCTGAGAAAAAACGGCTGGCCTATATCTGGATGACACCTGAAATGATTGTCGCCGACATTGAGGTGCCCGAGGCCGACCTGCGCGAAGAATACGCCAAGCGCGCGACGGAATATTCAAAGCCCGAACGGCGCTTGCTTGAGCGGCTGATCTATCCAACCGCCGAGGAGGCCACCGCCGCCAAAGCCCGGTTTGATGCTGGCGAGGTTGATTTTGCGACATTGGCCCGCGAACGCGGTCTGGCCTTGCTGGATATTGACCTGGGCGATGTTACCATTGGTGCGCTGGACGATGCCGGCAAGGCGATTTTCGCCATGCAAAGCCCCGGCGTGATCGGCCCGCTCGACACCAGTCTTGGCCCTGCGTTGTTTCGGATGAACGGCATTCTGGCCGCCACTGAAATCAGTTTTGAAACGGTCCGCGCCCAGCTGCAAAACAAATTGGCACTGGATCGCGCACGCCGTCAGATCAACGCGGATATCACCGATATTGATGACCTTTTGGCCGGTGGCGCCAGCCTGTCCGAGGTCGCAAACGAGACCAACATGCAACTGGCCCAAATCGATTGGGCCGAGGGTGACAGCGACAAGGTCGCCACCTACAGCGCCTTTCGTGATGCCGCCAGCGCGGTACAGGACGGCGATTATGCCGAGGTGATGGAGTTGGACGACGGTGGTATTTTTGCGATTGAATTCAAAGCGATCATCGCCCCTGCCCTCAACCCGATCGACACTGTGATGAGCGATGTGATCACCGGCTGGGAAAATCAGGCGATTGAAGCTGCCCTGAGCGCGATGGCCGATGATCTGTTGGCAAAACTCAACAAGGGCCAACAGATGGCAGCGCTTGGATTTGAGGTCAACGTCGAGGTCGATATTCTGCGCGATGCCACCATTGTGGGCACCCCGTTTGGCATGATCAACACCCTGTTCGGTCTCACCAAAGGCAGCACCCAGATCATTGATGGCAACGCTGTGGTCTTTGTGGTGCAGCTGGATGATATCCTGCCACCAGACGCCAAAAACCCCGCCTTGCTCGAGATCAAAACCGGTCTGGAAAGCGCGATTTCTCAAGCCTTGGCAGACGATATTTTTGCCGCCTTCAACGGCGCAATCCAAACTGAGGCCGGCGTTTACATCAACAGTGCTGCGGTGGATGCGGTGCATTCCCAGTTCGCCCAATAATCCGAGGATCACGTGGCTCTTACCCCCTCCTTTGCCGATTTCGAGACCGGCTATAACGCCGGTCAAAATCAACTGATCTACACAAGACTGGCGGCCGACCTCGACACGCCTGTTTCGCTGATTTTGAAGCTGTCAGAGGCGCGGGCCGACAGCTTCATACTGGAATCCGTCACCGGCGGTGAAGTGCGCGGCCGCTACTCGATCATCGGTGCCAAGCCCGATTTGATCTGGCAATGTCACGGCACCACCAGCCGGATCAACCGGATCGCCCGCATTGATCGCGATGCCTTTGAAGACCAATCTGGCGCACCACTAGACAATCTGCGCGCCTTGATTGCCGAGAGCCGGATTGAGATGCCGGATGATCTGCCGCCGGCCTCGGCGGGGCTGTTCGGCTATCTGGGCTATGACATGATCCGGCTGGTAGAGCATCTGCCCGATGTAAATCCTGACCCGCTGGGCCTGCCCGACGCGATCATGATGCGCCCCTCAGTGGTGGTGGTTCTAGATGGGGTCAAAGGCGAGGTCATCGTGGTGGCACCGGCTTGGGCTTCCAGTGGATTGTCGGCCAAAGCCGCCTATGCGCAAGCGGCCGAACGGGTGATGGATGCGGTCCGCGATTTGGAACGTCAAACACCCGATGCGGCCCGTGATCTGGGCAATGCGGCCAAGGCCGGTCCGATGTCCTGCAACTTCACCCCAGAGGGTTACAAAGCCGCCGTTGAGAAGGCCAAAGATTACATCCGCGCCGGTGATATTTTTCAGGTGGTGCCAAGCCAGCGTTGGTCACAGGACTTCAGCCTGCCACCATTCTCGCTGTACCGTAGCTTGCGGCGCACCAACCCGTCACCGTTTATGTTTTACTTTAACTTTGGCGATTTTCAGGTGATTGGGGCCAGCCCCGAAATCTTGGTGCGGGTGTTTGGCCGTGAAATCACCATCCGGCCCATTGCAGGCACCCGACCGCGTGGTGCCACACCAGAAGAAGATCGCGCCCTTGAGGCCGATCTGTTGGCCGATCCAAAAGAGCTGGCCGAGCATCTGATGCTGCTGGATCTGGGCCGCAATGATGTCGGGCGGGTTGCCAAAATCGGCACCGTGCGCCCGACTGAGGAATTCATCGTCGAGCGCTACAGCCATGTGATGCACATCGTCTCAAACGTGGTGGGTGAATTGGCCGAGGAACACGATGCGCTGTCGGCATTTTTCGCAGGCATGCCAGCGGGCACCGTTTCAGGTGCGCCAAAAGTCCGGGCTATGGAAATTATTGATGATCTGGAGCCGGAAAAACGCGGTGTTTACGGCGGCGGCTGTGGCTATTTCGCGGCCAATGGCGACATGGACATGTGCATCGCCCTGCGCACCGCGGTGGTCAAGGACGAGACCCTGTATATTCAGGCCGGTGGCGGCGTGGTTTACGACAGCGACGCCGAGGCCGAGTATCAGGAAACCGTCAACAAATCCCAGGCGATCCGCAAAGCCGCCGAAGATGCAGGGCTGTTTGTGCGGGGCCGGAATTAGGTTGGGCTCTGTGCTGCTGCTTCCGAGAACACGGGGCAAAGCAAACGCCCCCGACTAACGGTTAAAACCTGCTAAAATATCGCCACCAACTCACTCGTGCTGATGGCGATCAGCCCACCATCACTGCGCCAAAAGAACCGCTGACACCGGTGCAATCACCACGCTGGCGGCGCGATCTTCCAGCGCCCATGTCACCAAGGCTTCAATGGTATCGGGGCGGGTGTGACCCAACATAATCACACTGCCCTTTTGTGCGGCCCGAAAGGCGGCACGGTCCAGATAACGACGGATCACCGAGGGGTTTTCCCCATCCGTATCCAGTTCGCGAAACAGTAAAACCGCAGGCACGCCTTCACGCATCGTGGCCTTTTGGGCCGAGTTCAGCCCGTGGCTGGGGGTGATCAGGCCGAAGCCGCCATCAGACAAGATACCAGCCATCTGGGTGGCGGTTTTTGGCCCACGCAAGAACCCGTTTTGGCCCAGATCCAGAACCCCGATCGCTTCAGGGATGGCACGGGAATAGGCCCCGAACGCGACTTCTATATCGGTGGCGCTGGCCCCGAACGACAAGTTCGTCAGCATCAAAACTTCAAAGCCCGCCGCACGGTAGCGCGCAGCAACTTCGGCCGCATCATCGCGCATCGCATCAATCGCAAAACTTAACGGAAATGGCAGGTGTGACAGCACATCATCCGCCAGCGGGTTTTGCGGATCATCCACCAGAATGATCGAAAACAACGGCTTGGCGTCGGGGTTTTCAAACTCCGTTGCATAGGTTTTGAGCGCGCCCAGATCGGCCTCGGGAGGCATGTCTTCGACGGTTTGGACATCCGAATCCGTGCCGCCAATTGTTGGCAACCGGGTGCTGCGCACATCCGGCGCAAGGTTTGTGATTTTAGGCACCAAAGCACGGGTGGGTTCAAAGCGGCTCTCGGCTTCAGGGGCAGATTCGGTTTGATCCGGTCTGACCAAAACTTCGGCGTCTTCGGTGATTTGCAGATCTGGCTCGGGCTTACGATCAGCCTCGGGGCTTTGAACCGGAGCAGGCGCCTTGGCAGTTGGGGCGGTTGGGGGCACCGCCGCTTGAACGTCCGGTGTGATGTCTGTCACCGCTGCGGGGGTGGCGCCATTATCCTGCTCTGGTGCCTGTTGCATTGCCGGGGCCGTCATCGCGGTGGCGTTGGTTTCCAGATCTGGTTGGGATTCAGTATTGGGGGCTTCAGGCATGACCGGATTTTCACCTGGCGTCACCGGCACGACTGGCACAACTGCGGCGGTCTGAATATCCACAGCCTCGGTCATTTCGCCTGCTGTGCTGTCAGCAACGATCACATCAGCGGCTTGGCTGGCGGGCGTTTCATCCTGCGCGGCAGCAAGCGGTGCATCAGGTGTGGTTGTCGAAATCTCAAGCGTATCCGGCGTCGCCACACCGTCCGCGCTCTGCGGTTCTGCCATGCCTTTGCTCGGGGCTTGATCCGCACCACCGCTGGGCGCAACCATCTGCGGTGCGTTAGCGATTTGTTGTGACATATCTGGTCGGTTGTTGCTGTACATCAACGACAACGTTGTCATCCCAATGCCGGAAAGCAAAACACCCCAGCCAAAGCCCAATATTAATCCACGTCCCAAATTATGCTCCGCATGTTGTCTTTTCATCAGGCCCGTTTGGCTCAAAGGCGCTCTCAGCCCTTGACCCTATGACACCTCTGAGAGATGTATAGCCTGACAATTGCGCGCGATCACCCCTAATATGCGCCCTTAAGGTAATGAAAGCGGATAAATGCTCCTTCTGATCGATAATTACGACAGTTTCACCTATAATCTGGTCCATTATCTGGGCGAATTGGGTGCCGATGTGGTGGTTCGGCGCAATGACGCGCTAGAGGTCAACGAGGCGATGGCGATGGGGGCCGAGGCGATCCTGCTGTCGCCAGGCCCGCGTGATCCTGCGGCCGCCGGTATTTGCCTTGAATTAACCCGTGCAGCGGCGGCGGCACAGGTGCCACTGATGGGGGTCTGTTTGGGGCATCAAACCATTGGCGAGATGTTCGGCGGCCGTGTGGTGCGCTGTGGCGAGATTGTACATGGCAAGATCGGGCAAATGCAGCATGATGGCAGTGGCGTGTTTGCCGGCCTGCCCTCGCCGTTTGCCGCCACGCGGTATCATTCTCTGGTGGTTGAGCGGGCCAGCCTGCCCGACTGTTTGGTGGTCAATGCCGAACTTGAGGATGGCACCATCATGGGGTTGCGCCACAAAGATTTGCCAATCCACGGGGTGCAGTTTCACCCTGAATCGATTGCCTCGGAGCATGGCCATAAGCTGTTGCAAAACTTTCTGGATATTGCTGGAATTAACAAAAAGGTGGCCACATGAGCGAGGCTCTAAAACCGCTGATTGACGCCGCCGCCAACGGCCCTCTCACCCGCGCGCAGGCCGAAGCTGCCTTTGCCATTCTGTTTAATGGCGACGCCACCCCAAGCCAGATCGGTGGCTTGTTGATGGCACTGCGCACCCGTGGCGAAACCGTCGATGAATACGCCGCCGCCGCCAAGGTGATGCGCGATAAATGCAAGGCCGTAAAGGCGCCTGAAGGGGCAATGGACATCGTCGGAACTGGTGGCGACGGCAAGGGCACGCTGAACATTTCCACCGCCACCGCCTTTGTTGTGGCGGGGGCTGGCGTGGTCGTGGCCAAACACGGCAACCGCAATCTATCGTCAAAATCTGGCGCGGCTGATGCGTTGGGCGAGATGGGCATCAACGTGATGGTCGGGTCGAAAGTGGTTGAAAAGGCTCTGAAAAAAATCGGCATTGCCTTTATGATGGCGCCAATGCACCACCCGGCGATTGCCCATGTGATGCCAACCCGCGCCGAGCTGGGATGCCGAACAATTTTCAATATCCTCGGACCGCTGACCAACCCTGCGGGGGTTAAACGCCAACTCACCGGCGCGTTCTCGCATGATCTGATCCGGCCAATGGCGGAAACCTTGCTGGCGCTTGGATCTGAAAAGGCATGGCTTGTGCATGGCTCGGATGGCACTGATGAGCTGTCGATTGCCGGCGTCAGCTGGGTCGCAGCGCTGGAAAATGGCGCGGTCACAGAATTTAAGATCAACCCCGAAGATGCCGGTCTGCCGGTGCATCCGTTCGAGGATATTCTTGGCGGCACACCGGCTGAAAACGCGACCGCATTTCGCGCCCTTCTAGACGGTGAAAAATCCGCCTATCGCGACGCCGTCCTGCTGAATTCAGCCGCCGCATTGATGGTGGCGGACAAGGTTTCAAACCTGAAAGCCGGGGCTGAAATGGCGGCGATCAGCATTGATAGTGGCGCCGCCAAGCAGAAAATCATTGCATTGGCGGCCCTTACCGCGCAGAAATAACCTATGTTTTTAGCAATAAGGTTTTTTTGGTTCACACGATTATTCTTGCGATGCAGCGGCTGGATCGCGGTGTTGCCGTTGTTGGTTGGCGCGGCTCTGACGATCAGCGCCATCACCCTTACCAAAAACGCGGCTCTGATATCAGATCACGGGGTGCTCGCCACCGCGACCTTGCTGGCCAAGCCCAATACACCGAGCCACGTCAATCACACGCACATATCACAACGCTCTGCTGCGTCTTATTCCATCCAGTTCCAATTCACGCCGCAAAACAGCACAGAACCGATCACCGGCAAGGCGCGCGTAACGGCGACTTTCTACAGGTCCGTGTCAATGGAGCATAAATTTGTGCTGCGTTATTTACCCGAGAATCCATTCATCTATGAATTGGGTGCTGGAGCGTTGAAAAAACAGGCCACAATAATTCAGATTATTGGCTTGGCCTTTTCGGTGATCGGTTTTGCCGCCTGCATCTGGTTTTCTAGCAGTGCATTGCGGGCCCTAAAGGCGCGTGAAAGTGTTGGCATGATCATCGACACTTATGTTTCTCGCCGCGTTTATTGGCCGCCGATTTTCAATCGGATGCAGTATCAGCTTGGCGATGCGGCGGCCGCCAAGCAGCACAAAACCTTCATCCGGCCAATCTGGGCCTATCACGGCTTGAAACGTGGGCAGAAAATCCGCGTCGCGCTGACTGGACAAGGGCCATATTAGGCCAATGATTTGTTCCTCTAGGATCACCAAATTTACCAAACCAAAATGCTCTCCTCGTTAGCAATTGTCGTCGCCACGCTTTCAGGTTAAACATATCGCATGAATATATTGGACAAAATCAAAGCCTATAAGCTCGAGGATGTAGCGGCCCGCAAACTGGCCACTCCACTGCTCGAAATCGAAGTCCGCGCCAAAGCCGCCGCCCCCGTGCGCGGTTTTGCAAACGCGCTGCTGCACGCTGCTCATGATGGTTACGGTTTGATCGCCGAAATCAAAAAAGCCAGCCCGTCCAAGGGCTTGATCCGCAAAGATTTCGATGTGCCAGCCTTGGCCCAAGCCTATAAAGACGGCGGCGCGACCTGTTTGTCAGTGCTGACAGATGGGCCCAGCTTTCAAGGCGCTGACGAATTTTTGGTCGCCGCCCACAATGCCGTCGATCTGCCGACCTTACGCAAAGACTTCATGTATGATCCCTATCAGATCGTCGAGGCCCGCGCGCTGGGGGCCGATTGCATCCTGCTGATCATGGCGACGCTGGAAGACAACCAAGCCGCCGAGCTGGAAGCGGTGGCCATCGCGTGGAATTTGGATGTGTTGATCGAGGTGCATGACGCGGCCGAGCTGGAGCGCGCCGCGCTACTGAAATCGCCGATGATCGGCATCAACAATCGCAATCTGAAGACCTTCGAGACCAGCCTCGACACCACCAAAACGCTGGCCAAACTGGTGCCTGCGGATCGGATGATCATTGCAGAATCCGGCCTATCAACCCCTGCTGATCTGGCAGATCTGGCGCAATACGGCGCCCGCAGTTTTCTAATCGGCGAAAGCCTGATGCGCCAGCCGGATGTGGCCACCGCCACCCGCACCCTGCTCGCCAACCCCTTAATGCCCGCCGGAGGGATGTGAATGTCTGATCAAACCACAACGGGGCTGACCCATTTCGATGACAGCGGTCAGGCGCATATGGTCGATGTTTCGGCCAAACCTGTGACCTCACGCACCGCGATTGCCCGTGGGCATGTGAAGATGAATGCCGCGACTTACGCTGTTATGACCGACGGTTCCGCCAAAAAAGGCGACGTGTTGGGCGTGGCGCGGTTGGCGGGAATTATGGGGGCGAAACAGACCAGTAATTTGATCCCGCTGTGCCACCCATTGCCGATCACCAAAGTCGCGCTGGAGCTGACACCGGACGCCTCAATCCCCGGCGTGGTGATCACCGCCACCGTCAAAACCACCGGCCAAACCGGCATCGAGATGGAAGCGCTGACCGCCGTTTCTGTGGCGGGGTTAACGGTGTATGACATGCTGAAAGCCGTTGAAAAGACGATGGAAATCTCTGGTATCCGCTTGATGATGAAAGAAGGCGGCAAGTCAGGGAAATTTGAGGCGGAATAATGATTTACTCGCCTGCGCACCATGACAAATGGATATAGAATGCTATTTTTGGCTTGGAATCTGTTTAAATACGCCGTTGGAGTAACTGCGTACATAGGTTACGGTGTTGCAATATACTATTGGTACAATAACAAGCTAACGTTTATCCAACTGTTCTTGGCACTTGCAGCAGTTTGGGTATTAACTTGGGTCGCTTTTCTTTTGTTTAGATACTTAGAAAATATTTTTTTCGTTTCGATAATGAATAAACGCGACGAGTAAGAGCCTGTGGACTGGGAGCGTTAGAGATTCCGTGTCATTTCTGTAAACTGAGTAAAAGGAATGACACATGCGAGAAGAATTTGATTTTGATATAGCTCTGGCGGC
>JPUR01000138.1 GCA_001321835.1 Marinosulfonomonas sp. PRT-SC04 | reverse complement strand
TCACTATTGGCTGCGCGGCAGAGGTCATCGCCGACCACCCGCGTTCTTACAAGACCGATGATATGGTGTTTAATCCGCTGCATTACCTGCCGCTGATCGAGCGCAAAATCATGGCTTTTGATCAGGCGGCACCCTTGCAGGGTTGGAAACTGCCGAAAGCGTTTGGAACCATCCAGCGGCTTCTGGAGGCAAGGCAGGGAAAGACGGGAAAGCGAGAATACGTGCAAGTACTGCGCCTGCTGGAACGCTTTGCCATGGAAGATTTACACGCCGCCATAAAAACCGCTCTGCACAAAAGGGCGATCAGCTTTGACGCTGTCAAGCATCTGGTCCTGTGCCGAGTGGAGCGGCGGCCAGCACGGCTAGACTTGGATGTTTATCCATTCCTGCCCCGCACCAATGTCGCCACAACATCGGCTTCTGCCTACATGAGCCTTCTGACGGGAGAAGCATCATGAACAAAGCCCCCGAACTTCTGCTGGCCCACCACCTAAAAACCCTGCGCTTGCCGACTTTCCTGCGTGAGCATGACAAACAGGCCCGCATCTGTGCCGCCGAGGGGGTGGATCACGTGCGCTACCTTGCCCGCCTGACTGAACTGGAACTAATCGACCGAGAGCGTAGAATGGTGGAACGGCGGATCAAGTCGGCCAAATTCCCTGCGGTTAAGAGTCTGGACAGCTTCGACTTTAAGGCGATCCCCGGCCTGAACAAAATGATGGTGCTGGAACTGGCGCGCTGTGATTGGATAGAGCGGCGAGAAAACGTCATCGCCCTCGGCCCCAGTGGCACCGGCAAAACCCACATCGCCCTCGGGCTAGGTCTGGCGGCGTGCCAAAAGGGACTATCGGTGGCCTTTGTGACGGCCGCCGCGCTGGTCAATGAATTGATGGAAGCCCGCGACGAAAAACGCTTGCTGCGCCGCCAGCGGCAATTGGCCAAGGTGAAGCTCCTGATCATAGATGAACTCGGTTTTGTGCCTCTTAGCAAAACTGGTGCCGAGCTCCTGTTCGAACTGATCTCGCAACGCTACGAACAGGGCGCAACGCTTATAACCAGCAATCTGCCCTTCGAGGAATGGACCGATACATTCGGCACCGAGCGCTTGACCGGCGCGCTGCTGGATCGACTAACCCATCACGTCAATATCTTGGAAATGAACGGCGAAAGCTACCGCCTGAACCAGAGCCGCGCCAAACGCATGACGCCTTAAATTGGCCTCAAGTCACCCCGTAAATATATGTAAGCCTATTCTGGTGAACCTGCCCTACAGGCGGGCAAGCCCGCCCTCCGGTCAGTTCCACCGGAATAGGCTGCCTTTGTCTCCAAAAACAAAACAACCCGTCACACACTGGCCTGCTTTTACTCCGCCGTTGACATCTTGCCAGTTTTCCAGCGTATTTTGGGCATGGCGCATGTGCGTTGACACCTTTTATTGCAGTGATGCCGGAAGACTCCGACTGAGAGCGGAAGTAACCGAATGGGTCTATAAAATAAGGGGGGTTAGGGCGTTTCAACAACGGGCAACCAAAATTGCGCGTGTCTTGCAGTAACGTCAAAAAATACGGATTTTGGCTAAGTAGGGCGATTTGACAGGCTGGGGGAAGCCCAGATGCGCAGGCAGTGAAACCCTTGTAAAACAGGGTTTAAATGGCCGTTTAACAGTCAGTAAAGCCCGGTTAGAGATTTTCGGAACATTCCACTTCGGTGGATAGCTTGTTCGCCAGTGGATAGTTCGGGCGATTGGCTTTGTTTTGTTGGGTGTTGTGGCTTTGCAATGGGATAAAGGGAAAGCCTAAACCTTCCACTGATTTTGCCATTTACCCCTCTATTGGTGTAGAGCGCCGCGCATCTTTGACTTCGTGCTGCTGCCGGTTTCCCGAATTAACAGAGCGGGTCCGTTAGACAATATGGGCCCAACCGTCAAGCATTTCTGATCCAGATCGGACGTTCGCCAGTCAGCTCATGGAGGTCGGCTGAGCGGACAAAGCCGCCAATCACTGAACGACCGCATTTATGCCCTTAGTGCGATCTCAATGACATCATCGACGTGTAGACTACATTCAACCTGACCTGACAGAACGTCTTCAATCCGGTGCCACGCCGCATGGCTCACATCATCCTGCGCCTCTGGAAGTCCAGAGACGTACTCGCACATCACGGCTGCGAGCAGGAAATGAAACTGAATGAGGCCGTCTTTATCACGAGTGATTACATCGATATTTGTCAGGTATTGAAGTGGATGCGCCGTAACCCCTGTTTCTTCGAGTAATTCTCGTGTGGCCGCGTCCAATGCAGTTTCCCCTAAGTCCACATGGCCGCCGGGAAAGCCCCAGAGACCAGCGTCAGGTTCATTCCGGCGCTTGGCCAAAAGCACATGATCACCACGGATCACGACCGCCAGTGCTGCGAGCTTCGGATGGTCAGTCATGATCAGGTCTCCTTATTGTTCAGTTTTTTAGCCCATAAAGCTGCCAGCAAACTAGCGCTCGACGCCGAAAGCATCAAGGCGAGCAGAACAAGGGCCGCACCTTCTTCTGGCAGAGCCAACCCTGTTGCTGTCGTTAGAACCGCACCTCCAGCAACGATCAGGGCACCATTCAAACCAGCAGCGGTACCTGCGAGGTTAGGTCGGACAGACATGGCACCGGCATTACAGCTTGGCATTGTGAGGCCATTTCCGAGGCCTACAAATATTGTGCTGCCAAAAAATACCATCGGCGAGAGCCATCCTGCCGCCAATACGGTAAAGCCGATCAATAAGCCCGTGCACGCCACAAGCCGCCCTGCCAACATCATGGTCGTCGAGGCAAATCGAGGCGCGAAACGTCCAGCAATGAAGCCCCCTACCATAAAACCAGCCGTTATCGTTCCGATGAAAAAGCCCAACTCGGCAGTTGAAGCGCCAAATTCGGTTTTGGCAACAAGCGGTGCACCTGTGAGAAAGATGTAAAACGCCCCCGTTGAGAACGCGCTGCATAGCGAATAAGCCCAAAACAAGGGCTCGCGCAAAAGGGCGATAGCTGTATCGGAACCACTATTACTTTCCGATGATCGTGCCGGTTTGGTTTCCCCCAGATCAATCCAGCACAAAACCAGTAAAAAGGCCCCGGAAACCGCATAGAAGTAGAAGTTAGCGCGCCATCCAAATGCGGTATCCAGCACGCCGCCAAGCATCGGTCCCAGCATCGGTGCAATGGCCATAGCCATGCTGATATAGCCGATCAGACCAGCGGCCTCACGTTCAGACTTTGTATCACGGACAATCGCCATAGAGAGCGCATATCCCGAGATTATCCCGCCTTGCAGCATCCGAAAAACAAGGAACGTCCAAACGTCCTGAGCAAGAGCGCAGGCGACCGACGCACACGTAAACATAGCCAGAGCGCCCAACAAGACCGGACGCCTACCAACACGATCTGACAACGGCCCTACGATGAGTTGGACGACCGCCGTAACCGCCAAATACCCAGCAACAGAGAGGCTGACTGTGCCGTAGTCCGCATCAAGATCATCCGCAATGCTGGCTAGTGACGGCAGGAACATGTTCAGAGACAGTGTAGAAAACGCCGTTAGCGCGATGAGGGTCGTAATATGTGGTGGTGTTTTGATGGTGGGCATTGAAGAAATCCTTGGGTCTAAAAAGGGAGCGTTAGAGATTCCGTGTCATTTCTGTAAACTGAGTAAAAGGAATGACACATGCGAGAAGAATTTGATTTTGATATAGCTCTGGCGGC
>JPUR01000137.1 GCA_001321835.1 Marinosulfonomonas sp. PRT-SC04 | reverse complement strand
CCTTGGCGATTGCTTTAAGCATAGTCGTTTCTCCATGGGGTTTTGAACCGGCGCGAGCCAGTGCAGTCATTTCAAAGGCGGGGCGGTTCACCAAGGCGACCGCACTAAGGATTGAAATCTCGCCAGTCAGCTTGTGGGCGAGAAATTCTGGGCTGACGAAGCGCCATTCACGTTCCGCAATTTGTTTGGCTGCCCGAACAGTCCAAGACACACGCGCCCAGATTTCGCCGTCACGCACTTCGAGCTCGTCAATCCAACCCGCAGCAGTTTGGTCGCCGTTTTTTTCAGGTCCGAAGGCCGACAAATGGTCGAAATCTACAAGGATCGGCCGGCCCTTGGATGCTGTTTGTGCATCCACGAATGCTTGTGGGTCTGATATCTTGAACTCACGACCATCAACCGCCGCAAGCTCAGTCCCTTTCGGGAAAATTTGCATCCATTCAGGCGCAACACTTTTTTCACCTGTACCCGTAATCTCAAAGGCCAACGCACGAGCAAGGAACGAGCTCTCGCCATCAATCGCGCCTGCGAGATGGTGAGAATATAAATCGGGGGATGTTTTTTGCATTTTCATGCTAAGGGTAATGCCGCACAAGGCTGGCAATGCCTTTGGTAGAACTTCTACCAAAAAGCAGGATTATCCGCTTTTGCCGATCTCCTGCCCATATGCACCCTTCTAAACCAATCCAGATCAAATTTGAAAGGTGTTTGAAAGCGAATGAGGGGCTATTAGCTGTTTTTTGGTACGGTGGCCACGTTTCGCGCCTTACGAGTCCTTACAGACTCTCTGGTGAAGTTTTTGGCTTTCATCCTCTTTGGTTGATTTTTCGCACCCAATGCGTATATTGGAAATAGAGATTGAGTAAACATAGCCTGGCATGACCAGTGGGGATGTTGTGACCCTCCAATCTCCAATTTTAATTCATCCGAATAAGCCGTTCAGTTTCTCCAAACTGCTCATCTCTAATTCGGCGGTAACTTTTCAAATACAATTCATCTCGCGCAACTGTCAGGCGCAATACGGCGGCCCAAGGCTTGCCGTTTACCAACATTTGGAATGTGAAATCCCGATCGGATATAGCATCCTCATATAACTGCCCATTTTCAATGATCTCTTGAACCTGCGCATAATCTTCAACAACCAGCTGACCACTGCCATCTCTTGTGACGCGCTTCTTCAGCTGCTTATGCGCATCCGCATTTGAAAATAAAACTGTCCGTGATTTTGCGCTCATTAAGGATTGCACCTCATCGGGTAACATCGCCACCGGTAAAGCAATGCGGCCGCGCTCGATGTTAAGCGGGTTTTGGTCTACTGGCCCTGCATATGGCAGATCCCCGTCATGTAGCCCACGAAACTGCTTTGATCCAACAATGTCACGCACGGCCACACGTCGCGCCTGGACAGATAACGCACTTAGCCGGTCGCCAAGGAAGCGCGACACATTCCTTGCCCGCGTGACGCCCGGATTGGTATGCCAACCTGGATCAAGGCCAACCGGTATTTGCATGGCTTCACCAGTGGCCTTGTTTTTCCACTTTCGCATTTCAATTTCCGGCGCCGGCGTTTCAGGGTCATACCCCAACGCCTCGGCCTCACGCCGTGAAATCTGGCGCACCCGGCACTGGCAAAGCCAGCCATTGGGCGGGTAGTGCGTCAACCAAAATGTATCATCGACGTGAAGAATGATCCCGACCCAGCCTTGATGCTCGGGGCGGCGCTTCTCTGCGACTGACATTTCATAAATCAAAAACGGGATGCCGCGTTTGGTGCGCTGGATCCGCTCCCATTCCCCCGCAGCTCGAGCGGTGCTGGTGTTGGCCCAGTAGATCGTGCGCAAACGGTGCAAGCTGCCGAGCTGCACAATATCTTTTTGTCCAGACGGCGTGGTTACAACCTTGCGCCCCCACCAACCTTTTTTGCGCAAGATAGGTTCCAGTTCGTCAACGAACTCACCATAGGATCGGTAATTGGCAATCGCATCATGCGTTGCCGCGCGCAGATCCTCAATCACATCAAAGCCCGCTGTCTTGGCGACCGTGTAAGACAGCACATGTTCGGGCGTTGAAAAATCCAACCATCCCCAAGTCGGCACCGTGTCTTTGGCGTCAAAATATCGAAGAACTTCTTCAGGCGCTGATTTGAAAGGATTAGCCATCTAAAATACCATCACCCTTGGCTTTCATCATCTGGGCAGCAAGGCGCTTTCCCAAGGCTGAAACGTCTGGTGTCAGATCATCCAGCTTGGCTAGAAAATCCTCAAATCCATTTGCCGATCGCGCCAAAGCCAAAACACCTTCAACCACCGGTGCCATGTCTTCTTCCCAATGTCCCAGGGCTTCAGAAACCAACACGTCTTCATTGTCCGATTGGCTGGATGCAAGATGCACCTCGCCACAAGACGGGCAAGCCGGCTGCTTTGCTGTCTTATTTGAGGGTGGCGTTTCAATGATCGCCGATTGGACCGGTTGCAAAACGGCCTCTTCCTCATCCGGTACCCGAAACCCCATGCGCTTATTTACATCGGATTGAGCGATCCGCAGCCCAAGCGGAACCAACGCCGCCAGTGTTACCGAAAGCGCCTTGATATCTTCGGCATCTTCTATCGGAAACGAAACCAGAGGTGGCTTAACATCTGGCCCCCAATTGAAAGATACAAATGGGGCAATCAAGTCGCGGTTGATTGTTGTTCCCAACTGGCGGGCATCCGCCTTCTGGATATCACCGCGCACCTCGTCATGGGTTTGCGATTGCGAATTGCTAGAGCCTTCATCGGTGGTCATGGTTTGACCAATGATTGCTTTGGATACCTGCTTATCCAGATACTCTGTCATCGCGCCGAAAACAGCGTTGCCTTGTCCGCCGGATACCTCAATGAATTCGATCTCCATTGATTTAGGAATAATCGCGGCAGCATCCGCCGCCAAATCCCGAACCGCTCGAAGCAAGATGCGTTTTTCGGCAGCGCTTGCGGTATCGTCAAATTTACCCACGCGCAAAGGCATTCCGAAGACTTCAAGAAACGCGGCCCAGTCCTGAAGGGTGTAGGATTTCAACATAAAACACCACGCGGCAACCCTTGCCACGCCGCCCCGAACAGCCAAGCCGGATTTCAGCTTTGGGCGGTGGATTAAAAAAGTGTAGGGATTGATCTGCAAGCCTTCCTGCACATCATCATCTCGAATACGCAGCTCGCGGCCGGTCTTTTCGTCAAACTGAAAATGGCGCGGATCGCGGTGGATATACTCTTTGGGTGTCCAACGGTTTTCCCCAAAGTCCCACATGGTTTCAACCGCCGAATACCCCTTGGCAATCCCGTCAAGCAGATCGTCAACCATATCGGCAAAAATTGGAGCCATGATTAATTCTTCAACAGCATCCGCAATTTCTTTGTCCTGGGGGATTTCCGACGCGGCCGTTACAATCGGTTCTAGGCCAGACACGGCGCGTTTGCGCTGTCCCAGTACGGCTCCATAATGTCCGTCCCGTTCTTCCATTTCCTCGGCCAATACAAGAAAGTCGTGATTGTCACCCTCATTTGCCGCCTTCATCAATGCCGCCAGCTTGATTGGATCGAGACTATCCGCCAGCCCATCGCTGCGGAACGAGCGCACACCGGTTATTGTTGGTGTTGCCTGTTCTTCCATTAACAATGTGCTTTTGAACGGCTGCCCGTCTGGTCCAAGAACCGTCTTACTGGTTTGTGTAACTGTAGCCATAATCACCTCCGGCGTCGAAATCCGCGCCATTTTTTGCCACCCGACCATTCATCATCCTCGTCATCATCAAGGTCATGAACGCTCATGTAGTCGTAAGTTGAAAACTTTTGCCGACTTGCAAACCACGCCAATGAGCACGCCACCGCACTATCGCCGTGCCGGTTTAATCCATCGGATCCTTTAAACCGGAAATCTTTGGGTATTCGAATAATGCCATTCACATATTGCAACGCTTGATGATCTTGCATCACATCATCATGGCGCGGCAGAACGACCGTGCGATCTGCGAACGCCTCGATGTAGGCCGGCATTTCTTGGCGGTACCACTCTTGGCTAAAACTCACCTCAATAATTTTTTCACCGTACCGTTGTGATGCTTTTTCTGCCAAATAAGCCCCGTTGCCGCCCGCATCCATAGCGCCTTTGACGAAGTTCGGAATGCGATCACAAACGTAAAACAGGATATCGCGCTGCTGATCAAAAGGAATGTTGCGCAGTTCGACCACCAGTTTTGCGCGGCGCACCAAGTCATTGCCAATCTCGAAAATCACGATATCGGTTGCATCGCCTTTACGGGCAAAGTCTTCGCCCATGACGTGCTTCAGGTCTTTGTTCAGACCGTTCAAAATGGGGCGCAATTCTTCTTTGCAGAAATCCAGCGCATCGGCTTTGCGCACATGCTCGCTGGTGTTTTTAAATTCATCGCTGCGGATCCACGACACAACCGGAATGCCATCTGCCATACAGGCCTCAATCTGCACCCGCGTTAGCGCCGATCCTTCAGCTTCAGCTGGGATCGCATCAAGCTCTTGCTTCATTGCTGCGGTACGCGGTCCGTATGAGCTGCGGATCAAATTTTCCCAATCGGCCTCGGCTTCAGGCGACCATTCCCTACCTTTGATTTCGCAAACCCGTTTGTAAAGACCGTTTTGAACGGCTTTTGAAAATGGAATGTGGTGCAATGAAAACGGATTCTTGCCAGCCTTGGCTTCACGGATTAGCTCGTTAAATGGATTAAGGTGTCCGTTATGGGTGGAAATCACCCGCACCTTACCGCCCCAGATCAACAGCGCATTCACAGCATCGATGACAGCGCGCACATCACGGTGGAATGCGGCCTCGTCAATCACCACAACGCCCTGAAGGCCACGAATGTTGGCAGGGTTGCTGGACAGCGCTTCCACCCGAAACCCGCTGGCAAACTGAATTCGGAATGCTGAAATGTCTTTCGTTGTGCCGTCGGCTTGCTCGTCTTTGAAAATGAACTCTTCAACTTGATGCAATTCACCCGCGATGACACGGGCAAAGTGGGCGACATATCCAATAAACTCGCGGCCTTTATCTTTGGTGTCACCAATATAGAAGACATTGTCACCACCAGCCGATCGCTTACTGGCGGCAATGATGGTATCGCCCAAAGCCTCGGCAAAAGTAATTCCTGTTCGGCGTCCCTTTTCGGCAAGCTTTAAATCACTGTCATCTGCCAACCATTCACTTTGATGCGCCATCAAAATACCATCGGCAAACGGGTCCAAATCATCCGGAATTTCAGCACCGCGGGTAAAACTATCGGGCAAGCTTTCAGGGTCACGCGAAATAACCGGTGGCCCTGCCTTTAGTGTTTGATCCTCGGCCGGTGCGTTCATTTTGGCTTCACACCCAGAACTTCACGCCTGAAGAAATCAGCCTGTTCCGCCGTCAAACCTTTCTCCGAGCTTACCTTGTCGATCGCATCTTCAACCTGATTGGCAAACTGTGCTTGCATCACACGCTTGCGATCCAAAGAAAGTTTCTGTGAATTGACCGCCGATTGCAAAGCCCGGGCCAACTCCATTGCGGCCTTTGGCGTGATCCCATCGCCTTTTTCCAGCATCTCGAAAATCAGCGTCTTGATGGTTTCCGCCGCTATGATTGTAAGATCGTCGGTTTGCCCTGGTTCTAGGCGTTCGGCCAAAGCCGATGTAATGGCGCGCACTTCCTCGTGCCGGCGCGCCATAGTCGCCAATCTGATTGAATGGCGGTTGAAAGCTGATAGCGAAATCGGCTCAATATCAAACTCGGCGAGCTTTTCATTGAATTCTTCATGGATATCTTTTTGCAGCCGGTCGCGGTCCTTCAGCTCCTGAAAAGCCCAAAGCACAATGTGATCTACCGTCTCGGGTAGCAGATCAATGGAAGACAGCCGGCCCCGACCTTTGCGCAGTGCCATGATTAACCTCGTGCCAATGAAGGTTTTTTGACGCCGGTTAAAACCACACGCCGCTCCACATGGTTCAATCCAGCTTCAAGCAACTCTGCAATCACAACCGAACCGGCCTCTGTCAGCTTTACCGCCTGCGCTTCTGTTTCCAAAAACTTCAGCTGATTGAGCAAATAATCACGGCTGCGATTAATCGCAAACGCTTGAAGGACAGACATAAGCAAGGTCTCATTCAAACGGCTGTCGGCTTCATCTGCCAGGGCCTTTAATATAGTCAGCCGCACGGTTGCATTATATTCGTCATGGTATCCGGCAAAAACATTCATCTGCGGCCCCCTTTCTTTGACACATCAATCATAAAATCTTCAATGCGCCCAACCGCTCGATTGGTCGCTGTCGTTGTTTTTGCCAAGTTTTTCATCCGCTCATCATAGCGGGCGAGTGACACTTCCATTTTGTGAAACTCTTCACGGGTTGGCAGGTGGCGAATATCGTTTTCGGCCTCCCCCAAACGGGTATCAATCGCCCCCACACGCGAGTTTAGTTCGGACAATTGCGAATTAGATACCACTTTGGATTTGTCACCTGTGAGCCAACCTTTTTGGCGCAAGACAAATCCAGCAAGTAAAACAACGACCACGACAAGGGCTCCAACAGGGCCACTTTCTAGGATTGATAAGAGGTAGTTTTCCATCCGAGGAAGGCTCCTGATAAGCCGCAGGCGACTGCGAGAATTGCGTAATTGAGTTCGGCGGTAGTTGAGAGTGCAGATTGCCAAAAATTAAGCGCGATCACCGCCCATGCACCTGCCGCAAAAGCCATTGCAACAAACCGGATTTCCAGAGAGTACCAGCACCGGATCAGCATCGCCCCAATCTGCAAAAGTGCGGTCGCACCAAACAGATAAGCCCAAACCAAAGCATCCAGATTATGAAAGCCTTGGTAGGCTGGATTTTGGAAAAGATCAGGTTGGCCAAACAACACCTTGGCCCAAGCAATCAGATTGAGAGCTGAAAACAGTTCCAACAATCTCACCTCGTCAAAGAACAAGAACCGCAACAGCCAATGTGATCCTTTGTCAAAGATACTACGCGCCATAGCGTTTTGCCTCCCGTTCATGCTTTTGCTGGCAATCAATACAGCGTGTTGCAAACGGCGCTGCGCGTTGGCGCGCCTCACTTATTGGTGCATCACAGTCCTCGCAATCAGCACATCCTTTGGTGCCAACCAAAATTCTATTGCGCCTAATTGCCGTCTCGCGTTCGAGTTCGACAACGGCTTCTGCTTGCTCAATCCCGCGCTCATTCATGCTGTGACCACGCTTCATTCCAAGCCGCGCAAAAACGGCGCTCTAATGTGTCGCGTTCTTGGCCTTGCCCCAACAGATCAGGACAAAAATCGTTTGCCCCCAAACGCCATAGGTGGCGACAATTCAGAGAATTCACCAAACGCGACTGTGCGGGGTAAACTTCAATTGCATTCGCGTCTTCTCCCCAAACAGCATTTTTCACCGCTTGCAGATCATCCCATGTAATTTCCCCATCATGTAAAACCGCCAAATGGCCAAGAGAATGGTTTGCCTCAACCTGAAAGCCGTTCACGCGTATAGTTGTGATAGATGCAGCTTGATCAAGTTCATCCATGACCTAGAGCTTCCTTGTACATTTCCAGCACGGCCTCTTCTTCAGCCAGATCCTGTGAATCACGTTTGCGCATGGCAATAACTCGGCGCAAAATTTTGGTGTCATAGCCACGCCCTTTGGCTTCGGCCATCACTTCTTTTAGCGCCTCGGCAAGGTCTTTTTTCTCGGCGTCCAGCCGCTCGATACGCTCAACAAAGGCGCGCAATTCATCGGCGCTGACGCGGTAGCTCAGATCACTCACAACGGTTCTCCTTTTGGCGCATCCACGACCAACTGAAACCCGTTTCCACTGGCCAAGAGGCATGTCACGCCATTAGGCAGGGTTACGGTGATGGTCCATGTGCCGGTTTCTTCGCTCACAAACAGTTCAACCGCTTTGGCTGCATTATCCGACAGGCCGATGAACTGACGAGCTTCACCGAACCGGTCTGACAGGCTCGAAAGCACGTCAGCGCGCTTGGCACAGGTATCTTGTGTATCAGCCGGTGCAGTGGTGGCGCATGAGCCCAACAATAGGCCTGTTGCCAGTAGGATATTTAGGCACTTCATCCCGCAGCTCCCCAGCTTTTAACAAGGGCGATGATCAGCTGGAGAGCCGAACCGGACGAAATCAAAAAGCCGATTCCGGCGATTACGGCACCGATCTGGGCGCGTTCAGAAAAGGCGGCATTGAATAAGATTGCGAGGCCAAAAAGAAGGATGAATAGCCCTAGAAACAATCCAATCATTTCACCTTCCCCCAATCATCTACCGCGGCATTCAAGAACCGCGACGTCTGCGTGGCATCATTTGCCAAATCGGCATCGGTGCCAGTATCGGCAACACCTGGGCTATCGTGAAATAACTCCCGCAGCTGCTGGATGTTTTCGATGACTTGCGGGGCGCGCGCCACGGCTTGGGCAACCGACTGGTGAAACTCGTGCGATTTTAGCTGCATCCGGCCGCCGTAATAAAAGGACGTCACCAAACTGACCAATGCCCAATAACCTGTGGGCAACAAAGCAAGCGAGGCAAGCGCCACCGCCATGTGCTCGGGCCAAGCCATTGTTACAGGAATGACCCCCAACAGCGTTAGGGTGATCACAGGGCGCACCATACGGTTCAAGCCATCAACAAGGCTGTCAAACCAAGTGCGATTTGCGCGCGCATGAAACTCGGCCGCATATTGCTTAAGTGCTGCCGCGTTATATTCATGGCTGCGCTGGCTTGCCGCTTCGGCATTTGGACGAAACACTTCGGCGGTTTCAACAATCACATTGCGCCCACCGCCCAAAAACAAACCAAACAGTTTTCCAATCACACCCATTTTGAAACCCTCGCTTTGAACTGTGCATTCGTCATGTGATATTTGGGCGAAATAAACTCTTCCGCGCGCGCGATCCAGCCGCCCTTACCGCCATCCCGCCGGCGCGCGTATTTGCGGCTGGCACTACGGCTATCGGCAAGGCAAAAATAGTAGTTGCGCCGCGCAATGCCGTAAGCATCAACAAAGTAATCGCCGGCCTTGGCCATCGCCCGCTCTACGGCCTTGGCAGTATTGGGGCCAAGACCACCATCAACCACAACCTTCTCGCCAAACTGGGCAAGCACTCGTTGCAGGATTTTTACGGCATTGCCGCCCGCATTCACGTACATGTCAAAAACGCTGGCTTGCAGCTCTTCAGGCAACAAGCCAATGCGGGTTTTCTGGAAATAATGGGTGATGAAAATATCGACGGCTTGTTTTTGCGTCAGCCGTTTCACATCCGCAGCCGTCACGCGGCCGTCATGGTTCAGATCAAGGCCAAGGCGGCGCATGGTGTGGATTGTCACGCCAAAGTTAGTCGCCCCACCTGGATCATCGGGATCATTCACATAACCGCCTTCACGGGCGACAATAGAGGTTGCAATTTCTTGGACTGTTTTCATGGGATCGCCCTTCTGTTGAGAAGGACAATAAGGCGGCAGCGCGCCTATCTCTTTGGTAGAACTTCTACCAAATCAATCAAAAAGATCAGGAAGTTTTGGCGCAGGTTTTGCATGGCGCTTGCGATAAAAAACTGTTGTTCGATGTGCGCCGGTACGGATCGCAATTTGATCTGCTGATAAACCATCTTGAAGTAATTGGTCAATCCTTCTGCGGCGTTTGTGCAAATCCATATCAGGACTGACTGGCAAATCTAACGTGACGCCTTTGGTGCCGCCGTATCCGGTTCGGTAATGCGCACATATCTTTTCGGCGGCATCAAGTCCCACGGCTTCAACCAACCAGCTATTTTGTTTCGGCTTTGCAGGTAATGAAACCCGACTTCCCCCACGCGCCTGTGCCATCGCCAACGCAGCGTCAAGCCCCGCAACACCGGCGATTTCGTTTAGCGTTGGGGGAAGCCAAGAATAACTCATTATTTCAAACCACCCTTTTTGACTTCATGGCGGATCCGTTCGCCAAGGGCGTTCATTACCACGATCCAATCGGCGGGTTTCATATCGGAAAGTCGGATGTGTTCAGTCAGGCGTTCGGCATATGAGCGCAGGGTGTAATTAACATATGGGTCAAGCCCGCTCACCAACTGCCATTGGGCCACCGCAATCTTGAAGCCTGGAAGATGCGTATAGTCGGGATCGCCCTTCAGATTAGACCAATCAACACCACGCTCGCGTGTCATCCAGCTTTTTAATGCTTCAATAACGGATACGGCATCATCGGGATTACGCATCCAATTTGCATGGCCCAAACCTGTTTGCTTTTTCACAAACGCATTTAGCGCCGTATCATCACGGTCCTGCACTAAACCAAGGTTCCACATCGAAATCCAAAGGGCTTGAATTTTCTTTGCGTATGGCCCTGAAAGGGACTTTCTGGCCCCCTTTGAAGGCACATGTTTACCGCCCAACATCCGGTCCAGCTCGCCAAGAATGGCAGCGGATTGCTTGGGCCGTAACCCTTTGGATGAACGTTGGCCGGTCGTGCGCACCAACAGGCTACGCCAATCGTCTTCCTGAATACCCAACTGGCGGCGCTTGATCTGGATTGCTTGAAGGGCACTCATGGTTTCACCCCCTTTTTAATTTCACGCACCTTGTGCTCTAACTCAGCCGCCATCATGATTGAGGGCTTCAGCTCGGGCGCTGCGTCGTCATAACCTCGGCCAAAACGACCGTTAAGACGTGGTGCAAGCGCAAAGGGAATAGCCTTCCAATTTTTGGGATCGGTATTTGTTTTGTCGCCATCGAGGCTCTTCAGCCGCATACCTTCAGGAACAGGACCATTCTCTTTCTCCCAAAGCCAACGGTGCTTCACAACGTAGCGCCGCTCATAACCTGTATGGGGATCTTTCTCGGCAATGCTGATCATGACGTAACCATCCCTACCTATCCGCTCGTGTCCCACATGTTTTTTAGTGGGGCAAGGTTGGCCTTTCTTGAACTGTGTCCTTGCACTGTTTGGATTGAATGGCATCTTTTTACCCTTATTGTCAGGCACATGACCCTTTGGAAAACAACCGGATCGACCAGTCATCCAGCCTTTGCGTTTGCAAAGCGATTTCAGGTTCACAAACGACACATCATCGCGCTTAAAGTGAACATTGAATTCTGCGTGTAATTGATGCCGTGGCGTGGCTTTGTTAGCCTTGACCCATGTCAATTCTTTCGCACTATAACAAATTGCTTGGCCTCTCATTTTTCAGGCCCTCCGATTTGAGGCAAATGGTTGAGCACAACATCCCCGTATTCGCCATATAATTTTGCCGCCTTGAGCTGCAACTCTGCATTGCCCGTAATTTGATCAGACACTTTCACGATTGCATCCGCTCGCTTCACTTCCTTGGCGAGTTCTTCTTCTGTTAGTTTTCCTTCGGAGAGCCGTTCAAGCTGTGCAAACAGGTGATTATTCAAATCTGTTAATTTGTTTTTCATGCCGCCACCTCACGCACTGAAATCATCAACACGTCAGGCATCGGTGCACCTGGTTGCGCCGCCACGAGACCAAGACAGGTCGCCAGCGCCACAAGCGCTTCGGTTTCTTGGTGGTTGATCATTGAAACCCCACGCGGGCCGTGCAAATCCACCTTGCCAGCGGCGCGCGCTGCGCGTTCCAGCATAGTGCGTTCATCAAGACGTTCAGTCATAGCATTCTCCCTTCAAGCGGGCGCGCGAAACAGGTTCATGCTCAACCGACAATTCCAGAATTGCCCCGCATTCGTTGCATTCGGCATCACCTTCATGAAAACCGTCTTTGCCCGGTAAATCCGCATAACAAGCTGGGCATGACCAATAATCATCGCGACCCGGATTGCTGCATTCTGTGCGTGTGGAATTAGTCATTTTCAATCTCCACCGCATTGGCCAGATTGATCGGCATCGCCTTAAACCCATCACGCGAGCTTTTGCGTGTGGAAATTTGAAAGAACTCTCGGCTTTCCAATACGCGCATACTGTCGGTAATTGCATCCATCGCCCGTTTCCACGTTGGATGGTCAATATTCAAACGTCGCAGTGAGTACAGCTTTGCACGGTTAACATGGCCCACTTTTTCCACGTCAAAAGCGTGGTTAAGCAATTCTCTAACAATGTCGGGAATGCCATCGCTCACCTCGGCAATATATTCATCAAGCAATGCTTTGGCGATTTGCAGTTCTGGGCCAAAGACAATGTAATCTTGAACGCGGATTTCAATTTTGGTCAGCCCGTCAAAGCTGATAAAACTAACGTTCCCTTTTGGCCCGCCGCGCTTAACCTCGTATTTTTCAGCTAACAGCGCCATAAGGCTGTTTACATCATCAAAAGAGTGCGCCCGAAATCGCGCAATTTGCGACATTAATATTTGTGAATGCCCTTGGATAACTTTCACGGTTTGATCAATCAGTTTATCTTGATCAGAAACCAAACTAACAGGAACCTGATGCCCCTTTGAATTGGTCATATGAGTTGGGCTTGCGCTGGTCGTATCAATAGGGTTTGTCATTGGACAATCCTTTCTTGTGGTTTCATGGGGCGCTGAAGGGCATCAAACATGTCATCCAGTTGATCATCGGTAATTGGGTTTCCGCCACACCAGCGGGTCAAAAGGTCGAACGCTTTATCTAAGGCCGCAGCCATGGCAAAAATTTCATCGTGAGAAACATCTGCAGCGCCGTGTTTTCCAATGTTGAACACAATTCGATATGCGGCATTGGTTGGGTCAATATTTTCAAGCACTGGGGCCACGTCTGGTTTTTGCGCAAACTGCCGGATAATCTTCACGTTCAACGCGCTTATTTCCGCCGCGTATCGTAGATCGTTTTGGCACCGCAGCTTGACCCGTTGCACACCATGCAAAACGGTTGTGTGATCACGGTTGCCAATATCGGGGTAAGACATTTCAGTGTGTTTTTTCAAAAAGTAGTAGACTTCTTGACGTGCGCCGCTTTGGCGGGATGGTCCGCGTCGGGGGGACATGATTTCTGCAAATGATACGTCGCGGTAGGACTGCACGGCGCGCAGGATATTCCCTTTCGATAAAAGCATCAGATATCCCCCTCACCACGGCGGCGATAAGCAGCGCGCAAATCATCAACCGTTAGGCTGCGGTTGTTGCCGCGCGCGATCATGGACGCCGCAACCAGTGTTTCGGTTAAGGATCCGTAAGCCCCGGGCTTTTTCAAAATGATTGTGGCAGCCGTGCGCAAGGCACTGTCTTCCAATCCCCACGCATCAAGGAAGGTTGGAATATCTTCCTCATAAACCTTCATGGCCGTTGTGCGCGCCATCACGCGGCGGGATAACTGCGGGGATCCGCCTTTGTTGCCAGCCGACCCGTAGGATGTTTTCTTTTCCTCATTACCCAACAACACCAAACCAGAGCGGCCAAGGTCACGCACGGCAACACGCAATTCGTTGATGCAATCCGCATCCAAATTCTGCGCTTCGTCCACAATTACCAGAGAATTCCCGCCCGATCGCTTCAAAGCTTTAGTGACGTTGTGACGCGTCCGGCTTTTATCAATATTTTGAAGGCCCAACTCTTCCAAAATTTCACCAAGCACTTTGTTGTGGGTCAAAATCGAAGGGCTAAGCGTGATGAGGACAACATGTGGGCGTTGGTTCTGATAGGCTTCAGCGGCTGTAGTTTTCCCCAATCCTGCCGCCATTGTAACAATCGCCATGGTTGGCAAAGCTTGCGCAATTGTGAAGGTCTCAAACAGCTCACGTGCCACACGGGTTTCAACAAATTCAGGCCGCGTTGGCAGAACCGCAGATGCCAGCGATGCCTCTTCGTACGCTGCAATGAAGTTTTCGACCTTGGTTGTGATATTGTCGAAACGGCCTTTGTAGGTGCCGTCATACCAACCAGAAAACGTGCCAATCGCAATATCTGCGCGACGGGCAATTTCAGAGGGAGCGTTAGAGATTCCGTGTCATTTCTGTAAACTGAGTAAAAGGAATGACACATGCGAGAAGAATTTGATTTTGATATAGCTCTGGCGGC
>JPUR01000136.1 GCA_001321835.1 Marinosulfonomonas sp. PRT-SC04 | reverse complement strand
CCCTCAGACATTCGGGCGCCGTCTTGGACCTTACACAAGATCTGTGCTATCAGCTGATCACCGCAAATATCAACGATACCAAGCCGCACTTGATCCACCGCGACCAAGCCGCCAAACAGTCTTAGAAAACGGGATAATTTCGTCATGCCATCCAAAAAACGCATCGTTCTTTCCAGCGACCACGCCGCCATCCAAACCCGACAGGTGATTGCCGATCATATCACCGCGCTTGGCTGGGAGGTGGTCGACATCGGGCCAACGACGCCAGAGCGCACCGATTACCCGATCCACGGCAAAGCTGCCGCACAGCGCGTCGCCTCGGGCGATTGCCAGCTTGGCATCATCCTTTGCGGCACCGGTCAAGGCATCATGATGGCCGCCAGCAAAGTTAAGGGCATCCGCTGTGGCGTCTGCTCTGACACATTCTCGGCCCGAATGATCCGCCAGCACAATGACGCCAACATGCTGGCTTTGGGCGTGCGGGTGGTGGGCGAAGGTCTGGCGCTTGATATTGTCGATGCGTTCCTGAGCGCCACCTTTGAGGGCGGTCGGCACGCAACACGGGTGGATATGATTGAAGCACCCGAGGCCTAGCGCCTAGCCACTGCATCAACCGTTACGCCATACAATGCTGACATGGCGAACCAACCCGCCCCCTAGAAACACCAAAGGCCGCCCACATCACTGGGGCGGCCTTCTCTATATATGGATCCTCAGATCACTCGGCCTTGGCAGCCTCGATCGAGATCATCACATCCAGCTCATCGCCAACATAAGGGGCGAATTTACCAACCCCGAAATCGCTGCGCAGCAGTTTGGTGGTGGCATTAAAGCCAAGCCAAGCCTTGCCCTCCATCGGATGGTCGCCGCTCTGGTTCAGCACCGCATCCAGCACCACCGATTTGCTCACCCCGTTGATCATTAGATCACCAGTGATCAGCGCTGTGTTCTCGCCAGTGACCTCAATCGAGGTCGAGGTAAAGCTGACCGTGCTGTCGTCGGTGGCGTCAAAGAAATCCGGCGACATAAAGTGGCCAAGCCGCTTTTCCCAGCCCGTGAACATGGATTTAAGCGGCATCGATACCGTCACAGTAGAATCGGCCGGCGCATCCGCATCAAAGGTGATCTCGCCTTCAAAACCTGCGAACATGCCCCAAGTAATCGAAAATCCGAGATGGTTATAAGAAAAGACGATTTGGCTGTGGCTGGCGTCTAGGGTGTATTTTTCAGGCGCGCTATAGGCGGCTGTCGCCATCAACGTCGCGATCGTTGCTGCAAGTATGGTCGTTTTCATCTGTAGTCTCCAGTGGCAATAAATAAGTGGCAATAAATAACGAACCCTATTTCATTACATTATGCGCATCAGAGCAATACAGTATGGTTCAACACTTTGTGTTCGTAAATGAACAACCAAACAGGGATGCTATGCCGCAATCGCCGGTGCGACCACACCTTTGGCGGCCTCGAACATAAACCAGGGAGCGTTAGAGATTCCGTGTCATTTCTGTAAACTGAGTAAAAGGAATGACACATGCGAGAAGAATTTGATTTTGATATAGCTCTGGCGGC
>JPUR01000135.1 GCA_001321835.1 Marinosulfonomonas sp. PRT-SC04 | reverse complement strand
GCCTACATTTCTGACTTATACTGCCACGGCATCAGCTCGTCCAGCTTGTTGATTTTGTGATCAGCAATGCGTTCCAAAACCCATGTGAGCCAAGCTTGCGGGTCAACCTTGTTCAGCTTGGCGGTTTCAATCAGGGTATAGGCAATGGCCATGGAATTACCGCCGCGTTCTGATCCAGCGAACATCCAGTTTTTACGGCCTATGGCGACGGGCTTCATGGCGCGCTCTGCGGTGTTGTTGTCCAACTCCAGGAAGCCGTGGTCCAGATATGGGCGTGTTTTGGGCTGGCGGTTCAGGGCATATCGAATGGCTTTTGCCAAAGGCGATTTGCCCGATATTTTAGGCAATTGGGCATGAAGCCATTTTTCCAGATCATCGAAGATAGGTTTGGCTTTGCTCTGGCGCAGGGCAGCACGGGCTTCGGGAGACAGGCCTCGCGCCTGTTTTTCTATGCCGTACAATTGTGCGATCCGTTTGATGGCTTCCCCGGCGATGGCAGACCCCTCTGCCGCAAACACATCGACAAACTTGCGCCGGATGTGGGCCATGCAAGCCACCTCTGACGCTTTGTCCTCGCCAAACACACCGTTGAACCCGGCATAACCGTCGGCATGAACCCACCCCTTGTAACCTGACAGATGTTTGACCGGATGCTCACCCTTGCGATCAACCGTGAACTGATACCAAGTGCAGGGTGGAGCAGCCCCGTTCCAAGGCCGCTCATCACGTACATAAGCCCAGATACGGGCGGTTTTGGTCTTTTTATGGGAGCGTTAGAGATTCCGTGTCATTTCTGTAAACTGAGTAAAAGGAATGACACATGCGAGAAGAATTTGATTTTGATATAGCTCTGGCGGC
>JPUR01000134.1 GCA_001321835.1 Marinosulfonomonas sp. PRT-SC04 | reverse complement strand
ACGACGTGCTCGACATCTAGGCTAACCCTGTGACACGGAATTCTGAACACCCTCGCTTAAGATCACAGAATTAATCACAAGGACTCCGCTAAAGCTGGAGGGAACTTGGGGCGCAGGTCAATGACTTTGTGAAAGCAGATAAAAAAGGCCTTCGAATGAAAGGGGGCCAAATAGGTGCTCTCCGAAACGCAGCCGTACCATCTCTAAGCAACGGATACACCGCGCATACGGTCCAAAGCCGACCTCCAAACAGTTATTGCCCTGCTGTAATGCGGTCCGTTAAACTGGCCATTTGTTCACGGCGCAGCATTTAGAGGGAAAATCGCGGCGAAGCGTTCAGCAGGGATTTGCCGCGATAATCGCCTCAGCCACATAGAGATCCTGCAACGCTATACCCGAGCTGTCAAATATTGTTATGTCCTCAGAGCTGCAGCGCCCCTCAGCGATATCGGTTAAGACGGCCCCTATCGTTGTCAAAACGGTTCCCGCATCTGCGTGCTAGAATTCTCCAATGCGGGCAGATTGCTCCGGCAAATCGCAAAACAATCGGCTGTTGGGGAAAAGCTGTGGCGGCAATTCTTGCTTGCCAATTGTGTCCGATCCCATGCTGGAAATATGGGTGCCAGGGCACACCCAACTGGCCTGAAACAACGGTTCAGTCGCGGTTGTTGCAGTCACGATTATATCTGCTGCACGACAGGCGATTTCTGGTTGTGACGCCTCGGCGGGCAGGCCCATTTCGCGCAATTTGGCAACGAACGTTCGCGTTCGATCCGTGTTTCGGCCCACGACCATAATCTTGGTAAGTGGGCGAATACGGGCAATGGCCTGCGCTTCATACCCTGCTTGATGACCGGTGCCAAACAGTGCCAGCACCTGCGCATCAGGGCGTGCCAAGGCGTCGGTTGCAACAGCATCAGCGGCCGCTGTGCGATACGCATTCAATTTGCCCGCTTCAACGATAGCGCCGATCCGTCCCTTCGTTTGATCAAACAACAGGATAATTGAATCGTGACGCGGCAGGCCTGCGGCGTCATTGGTTGGGAAATAGGAGCCAACCTTTAGCCCCGCCAACCGAGCATCAGCGGCGGATTTAACAGTGAACTTATTTTGCGGATCGCTGGCATTTCCCAACACCACCGGAAATGTTGCAGCCTCTGGTGCGGTGACCGCGATCAAGGCGCGACGCACGGCCTCAAAGGCCAACTCATGCGATATGGCCGCGGCAGATTGGGCTTCGGTTATATGGATCATAACAGCTCTCCTTACCAACCACCAAAGCGCGGCCATTACATCAGGGCGCTATCAGGTTCGGCTGAAATAACGTTGAAATGGGAATGTTGTGCTGCGGTGGCACAGGCATGGTTTGGCAAAATGCGCAGCTGAGTGCCCACCGGAAAATCAGGCACAGCCATACCGTCGCGATGGGTGATAATTCCATGTTCTTGGTTGGCGGATGACAGAATTAAATCTGGTAAAATGTGACCTGCCGCATCGCAGACGACCCCATATCCCTGATCCACATCTTGGTCAGCCGTACCTTTGTCGCGCGACATCGCCATCCATCCGGCATCCACCAAAATCCAGCCCCGATCATGCTGATGACCGATCACCGTTGTCAGCACCGATATTGCGATATCTTCCGGTTTACAGACTCCAAGTCCGGCCATCACCAGATCAAAAAACACATGCACACCGGCCCGCAATTCGGTCACGCCGCTCAAATCCTGCGCGGCATGTGCGGTTGGCGTGGACCCAACGCTGACCACAGGACAGGGCAGGCCCGCTGCGCGCAATGTGGTTGCCGCCGTGACAGTTGCAGCGCGCTCAATCTCGGCGAATTTTGCATGTGCTTCATTGCCGGACACCGTGTAGCTTTCTCCCGCATGGGTCATCACGCCGCGCAATTCAGCGCCGCCCTCATGCAGGATGCGCCCAATGTTCAGCAGCTCAGGATCGTCAAACCGCAAGCCACCGCGATGGCCGTCGCAATCAATTTCGATCAACGCGGGAATAGGACTTCGGCCTCAATGGACGCCTTGGCCACGGCTTCGGCTTGGGCTGCATTGTCCAACAGAACACTTAGATCACAGCCCGCGCTGCGCAGGGCCAAAACGCGCGGCAATTTCTGCGGGGCGATGCCAACAGCATAGAGAATATCGCGCACCCCAGCGGCAAAGAACACGTCGGCCTCGGCAATGGTTGAGACCGTAGCGACACCCCCAACCGTTTTGCGTGGTCGGCAAGCCGGTCGATGTTTTGCGTCATCTTGGTTTCGTCCAGCAGTAACGATGGCGTTATCAGGTCGGCAAAACGGGGATCAGTGGTCATGGGATGGGATGCTCCTGTTGGGATATTTCCCCGACCCTAGCCTCTGTAATAAGTTTTGTACATTTACGGATCGTAATGATCACATTAAGCTGAGCCTTAATGCTTACTTTAACTTTCCACGAATAGGTTTTAAGCCACCGGCTTCCAGCCGGTTCGCTTCAGCGTAA
>JPUR01000133.1 GCA_001321835.1 Marinosulfonomonas sp. PRT-SC04 | reverse complement strand
CGGTAGATCGTTTCTCATATAGCTCCAAAAAATCAACGTTTAATGCTTTGGCTACTTCTTCGAGTCTACCGATTGTTGGATTTCCATTTAAAGACTTAGATAACCCCACTTCCGTTATATTAATCCTATCAGCAATATCTTTTAGCATTATTCCTTGCTCCTTGCAAATTTCTTTTATTCTAAGGTTCATAATTATACAAATTAGATAATTGCAAATATATGTAAAATTATATTTAAAGTATAATTAAATATTTTAAATATACAAATCGTATAAAAATTAACATAATTTTAACATTTTAGCTATTGTTTTAAATTATACAAAACGTATATTTGCAATATAAAATTAAACAATTAGTATAATTATTAAATATAACGATATGAAAAATACAGCAAAAACAAGCACAAGCCTATTAAAGAAATATATTCTTGAAAAATATGGCATGAAAGTAAATCTTAAAAGTGATCGATATTCTGGCGGTAGTAGCTTAAATGTAAGTTATGAACTTGGCTTATGTACTGATGTATTAGATGCAGAGCTTTCGAGGCTAGAGAGAGGTAATTTTAATGGCTATACAGACATGTATGAGTATAAAGATGTTGCCGAAAGAGGTATTAATCTTAATGGGGTTGATTTATGCATGTATTCTTATGTTTTCGTACGTCGTGAGGTAAGCGATAGAGTTAAATTAATGATTGGGCAGGCATTTTACGCGTCTTTTAAATTTTCTGATGTTGAGGTGCCTGAGACAATAGAAGACCTTCGTAAAAGTGATCAATTATTTCTTGATAAGTTAGGTGTATGGTCAAGATCTGAATACCTGCATAGATTTATCTATAAAATGAATTTTTTGACCACTGTAGAGAGCGATATTGTAAGAGTATGGTTCGACGCTAATCAAAGCCTAAATAACTATGATAAGCCTTTAAAAATGTTTTATGAGCTTTCTAACGGGCAAATTTATGATACTACACAAACCAAAGTTGAAACCGAATTGAAAAGTATCGCCAGAGAAAAAACTATAAACTTAAATGGGGTAAAGCTGGTAGATTACTCAGAAAAAGCCGTTGCGGTTATTGGCAATACATTCGAGATTAAAGATCAGTTAAAAGAATTAGGCGGCCGTTTTAATAAATTTTTGACAGTAGAAGGCCAGAAGGTTGCCGGTTGGATTTTTTCAAAGGGTAAGAGCGATGAAGTTGCTGATTTACTAATTAATTACTCAGAACAATAAATATTCTCATTATGAAAACTTTCAGAACACAAGTATTTAAGCAAGCATACGAAATTATGCGAAATACGGGCAAATCGTTTGCCGTATGCTTATCGAAAGCTTGGCAGCTGTATAACCTGTCAAAAAAGATGAAAAGCGGTATAGTGACGTTTTATTACGAAAAAATAGATGGTACACTACGCAAGGCAATAGGCACCCTGAATTATCAAAATTATCAATTAAAGCCCGAAAGGCAACCCAACCCAAAAGTATTTAATTATTACGATGTAGATGCCGACGATTTTCGAGCATTTAGAGTTGAAAACCTAATAAAAATCAATTAATATGTACAGAAAAGAATATAAAAGAGACCTTAGCGGTAATATTGAAGCTAAGTTAAAAACAAAAAACGGTAATGCACGAGCATTAGTTTTTAAGTCAAAAGACCCAGAAAGCTCATTTCTTCAAATTAAGATGCTCAATAACCGAGATATCAAAAAGCTGAAAGAGATCATCGAAGAATTTGAAAAAGATAGTGGGTTATCATCTGCTTTCAAAAAATTTCGAGATATCGAAAATGAACGTAGATTAATGACTTCTGAAGAATATCAGGCGAAATATGATGAAATAATTGCCGAATCGAGCAAAGAAGAGCTTGTACAAGCTGCAAAAGAGGCTGAAAATACGCTTCGATCATTCGAACGTAAGATAATCAATGCTGTTTTTATCAAATACGGCCTAAAAGCTCAAAAAACCGATTATTTGCCTGCTAAATACGTGATATTATTAAAAGATCTGGGTTTACGATAATGTAAACCCTTTAAGGCAAATAAAAAGCTAATATAAATATATTAAAAAGCAAATAATTTATTATATTTGTATGTAGTTATGATAGAGGCAAAAACAATTCAAAAATATAGAGGTAAATCATTGTCAGCATTGATTGAATTAGCTCAAAAGCTTGTTAATGCTTATATCAGAAAAAGAGACCAGGTAAATGATCGAGGCGATTTTGTTTGTATTTCATGTCAAGCACTTAAGCCAAAAGAGCAGTGTAATGCCGGGCATTATTTCAGCCGGGGTAATTACGGGTCAGTTAGGTTTGATTTAGATAATATACATAGCCAATGCATAAAATGCAATATGCACTTAAGTGGCAATCTGATACCATACCGCGAAAATCTGATCAAAAAAATAGGTCAAGAACGATTTGATCAGCTCGAAATGATGAGCAAATTAAAAAACTTCAAACACGACCGTTTCGTATTGATAGATATAATCGAACGGTTTAAAAAATATTAATATGGCTAAAAAGACCAAAGAAGCGAAAAACGAACTGTATTTAGTATTAACTAAAGAATGGTTTGATAAAATACTTTCAGGCGAAAAAAAAGAAGAATATCGCGATTTTACAGATTTTTATATTACCAGGTTGGGGGTAATTGATAAAGAAGGTGATCTGGTCGACACGAAGAAATACGATACTATTCGTTTTCAACTTGGTTACGCACCAGAGGCCCCGAAAATGATCGTAAAATGCGAAGATGTAATAATTGAACACGACGAAGACGCAGGTGACGTATTGACATCTGAAAATTGCAATTTCGTTATTGTTCTGGGTGAAATTCTCGAAAAAATTAATTGTTAATATGATATAACCAATAAAACTTAAAGCAATGGCAGAGAGTAGTAATAAACGATCTAGATCAACAGTCGGATCTAGGGCAATAGCAAGAGGCACTGGGCCTAGGTTCAGAGTCAGAAGTGTACAGTCCAGAGCAAGAGCATTTAGAACATTAGGTCGTAGATTTTAATTTAAATTCAAAGCAATGGCAGAATCAAGTGTAAAAAGAGACCGTAGAGCTGTAGGTGCAGTTCAAAGAAGTCTTAGAAGAAGTGCGGGGGCAAGGCCAAGAGTTCGTATTAGAACAAGACAATAATGAACTTATTGACTCCTACAATGAACAGCATTAAAACCTTATCTGAAAAAACAGATAGGGTTTTGCTGTTTCATTCTGCAGCTGGCAAAGATAGTATTGCACTTCTTGAAATGCTTTCGCCACATTTTAAGTTTATTCAGTGTGTTTTTTTATATATGGTTAAAGACCTAGATCATATCAATAGGTACATCAAATGGGCAGAAAAACGCTACCCAAATTGTCAATTTATACAAACACCTCATTACGCATATTATAACCTCAAAAAACATGGTTTTTATGGTGCTGAGCAGGTAGGATATTCAGACTGGACTTTATCAAAGATTGCTGACAAGGTTGTTGAAGAAACCGGCATAGAGTGGCAGGTATACGGCTTTAAAATGGCTGATAGTATGAATCGTCGTTTGATGCTTCGTAGTTATGATGATGAAATCACAAATGAGAAAACAAAGAAGATATATCCGCTTTCTCTTTGGAAAAACAAAGAAGTTTTAGCATATATCGAAAAACAGAGGCTAATAAAGCCTTTACAATACTCAAAGCTGGGTAATGCTAAAAGTCAAGGAACAGCTATTGATGATATCGGCTTTCTAATGTGGTGTAAAAACAATGCTCCGGAAGACTTGACGAAGATTATTGCCGAGTTTCCAGATGCTGAACGAATAATTTTTGAATATGAGTACAAAAAACAAGGTTAAACAATCTGAGACACGTATAATTTGGCGTAGTCAGATAATTCCGGCTCCATATAATCCAAGAAATATTTCCGTCGATGCCAGAAAGGGGCTTAAGGCTAATATTAAGAAAAACGGAATTATTGGAGGGATGGTATGGAATGAACAAACTTCTCACCTGGTTTCCGGGCATCAGAAATTAGACATTGCTGATGAAATTAATAACTACAATCCAGTAACGAAGGAGAATGATTACGAAATTAAAGTTGAGGTAGTAGATGTGGACCTGAAGACAGAGAAAGAATTAAATATTTTCTTCAACTCAAAAAGCGTACAGGGGGAAATGGACTATGCTAAGTTAGCATTAATGATTCCGGATATAGATATTGACATTGCCGGACTTGATGATGTTGATATGTCTTTCATAGAAATGGAAATGCCGGAACCTGTAGAAGTTGACGTTCCAGTGTTTGAACCACAAGCAACTAAGAAAGAAAAGTCAATTACACAAGAGTTGGACAATTCCGTATCAACACCAGAGGCTAGTATTTCGGAAATGGAACGTGAAGAACTCGAAGAGAAATCGAGACAGGAAAAGATTGACGCTGTAAAAAAGGTAAAAGAACAGGTAAAACAGGGAGCTGTATATGAAGGTGATCCATATTTCACTATTTCATTTGATTCCTATGAGAACAAAGTGTTTTTCTTAGAACAATTCGGTATCAGTGCCGACGTAAAAATAATAAAAGGAGAAGAGCTTGCAGAAAAGATCAACAATATGTGATAAGGAAACATACGATTCCGAAGGAGCTGCCAGACGTGTTATAGAGAAATGTAAACACACTAGCAGCCGGAGCCGCATTCCTAAGAGAACATATTACTGTAAGATCTGCAAAGGCTACCATGTTACAAGCCAGAAAACAAAATCAAAATTTTATTAGAATGAAAATATACAGGAGAAAACCAGAGTTAGTAGAAGTAATGGAATTTACAACTAACAACGAAGCCGGAAGCCCGACAATGGATGCTATTGTTAATTGGGCGAATCAAGGACAAATAAAAGTTCAAGCCTGGCATAACGGTACATGTATTTATGTAGAGACACCAGAAGGACAGAAAAGAGCTGATGTAGGAGACTTTATCATTAAGAATGCTAATGGAGAGTTTTATCCTCTTAAACCGGAAGAATTTGAAAAGATGTATGAGATTGATGGAAAAGGAGGAATGGGATTTATTGGAGATCCTGAGTTATTAGGAGTTGGAATTATTGGTAAAGAATTCTACAAACAAGAATTAGAACACCCGAGTAAATTTCAACAGCGATTAAAAGAATTACAAGATAACCCGGACAAAATGCAATCACATTTCCCAAAGAAACCACTAATTACTCCACCTAACTTAAAAAAATAATAATTATGACACCAAAGAATTTTCCGCAAGCAAATGTAATGTACGGTGAAGGTCAACCAGAATACAAACCATTACCAGTATATAAATCAGAAGATGGCCAAGCAATAAGCTGCTGGGAATTTACTGACGAAGAGATAGAGAAGATAAAGGAAACGAAATGTCTTTACCTTTCTATGATGACATTTGGACAGCCTTTACAGCCTGTTTATCTAACTGTAGATAAGGAGGAATTAGGACTGTAATAATTAATAATATTTAATATGGCTAATGTAGATTCATATACAGACGATGAGCTAAAGGAAGCTCTGATTAAATCTAATGGGCAACCAACAGTGGCCGCAAAGATGTTGGATGTTACATATATTTCTGTATATGGTCGAATCAGGAGAAATCCTGATTTGTTAGACATTCAGAAGTCAGCAAGGCAGAAGACCTTCCAAGACCTACATAATTTCCAGATAGGAGCTGTATTAGGGGGAACTATGAAGACTCCCGAATTTGACGAAGAAGGAAGTATTAAAAAAGACGAAGATGGCAAAGTAGTTTATTATGATGCGGTGGTTGGTGTTAATACTCGAATGGAGTATGCAAGTAGGCTTATGACTTTGTTTAAGTCAGACGAAGGTATAAAGGATGAAATGTTATTGGAAACAAAACAAACTGTTGATTATTCCAAACTTTCCGATGATACAATAAGAGATTTATTAAATGCAGAATCCTCCGAAAATATCGATTGATTATTTGCGTCTTAAAACAATTGCTTTTAAGAAAGGGATTTTTGATTTCATAACTACCCATAATGGGGAAAGACATGAAAAGCAAGAGCAGGCGTTATTTATTTTAACTGATACTGAAACTAGAGAGTTTTGTTATGGTGGAGCTGCAGGTGGAGCGAAATCATGGACCGGTGCATCCTGGCTTTTATTTATGTGCTTATTATATCCAAATACTAAATGGTTTATAGGTAGAGAAGAGCTAAAGCGTATCCGTAGTTCTACATTAATAACCTTTCAAAAGGTTTGCAAGGAATACAAAGTACCTTCAAATGAGTGGAATTACAATGGCCAAGATAACTACATTCAATTTAAAAATGGCTCCCGTATTGACATGCTTGACCTCCGTCATAAACCAAGTGATCCATTATATGAAAGATTCGGTTCATTAGAATATACCGGAGGTTGGATTGAAGAAGGTGGAGAGATAAACTTTGGTGCATTTGATGTTTTAAATACCCGTATCGGAAGGCACTTGAACAAGGAACTAGGATTGGCTCCTAAAATGTTTGTCACTTGCAACCCGAAAAAGAATTGGATGTATTCTCACTTTTATAAGCCGTATAAAGAGGAATTACTAAAGCCAATACAGAAGTTTTTACAAGCATTCGTTCAGGATAATCCATTTATTGATAAGCTCTATATTGAACAGCTCCAGAATACTAAAGACAAAGCAAAGAAAGAAAGATTACTAAACGGCAACTGGGAATATGATGATAATCCATATAAGCTATGTGTCTATGACAAGATTCTTGACTTATTCCGGAATGATCACCTAACAAATAAACCTCAGAAATACATAACAGCCGATGTTGCCCGATTCGGTTCCGACTTAGCTGTTATTGGTGTATGGGACGACTGGGAACTTATAGAGGTTCATGAGTTTGAAATAAGTAAGACAACGGAAATACAGAATTGTATCAAGGCCTTACAAAAGAAGTATTATATACCGAAGAGTAATTGTATTGCTGATGCCGACGGAGTAGGTGGAGGAGTTGTAGATAATCTTGATATCATAGGTTTCTATAATAACGGCAGGCCATTCGATGAAGATTTGGGCGATGAAAAAGATACTCCGAAATATAAAAATGCTCAGACACAGTTATTAGTATACCTGGCTGAGAACATTATCAATAAGAATCTAATGTTTATTTCTGCTGAATTATCGGAAGAGCAAAAGGAAAGAATAAAAGAGGAACTAGACACCATAGAGCAGGACCCGAATTATGACGTGATAACCTTAGTAAATAAAGCAACAATTAAAGAAAACATAGGAAGGTCTCCGGATTACCGAGATATGATATTAATGAGAGCATATTTTGACTTTAACAAACCAGTAAACAATAACCTGAAGCGCATTGCTTCCCTAATATAATAACCATGGCACAAGAATTAACAATAGATCAAAAAATGGAGCGTTTCAAAAAAAGAAAGACTCCTTTGCCTGATATTGAAAAGTATAATAAAGAGTTTGATCCTAAAAAGCATAAAGTTTGTGTAGATAAACTCAATTATCCAGATAAGGAAATTGAAGAAACGGTAATAGATGAGAATGGAAAAGAAAGTACTAAGAAAAGAATGGTCCCGGTTATTAGATCTGGATTAGCTTATCAAAAGAAGGTTACTTTTATAGCTACTTCTTTCCTATTTGGAAATGAAGTTCAGTATACTAATAATATTGAGGATACGACTTTATTTGATGTGCATGGAAAGGTTATCACTAAGAATGATGTTAAGTTTGTTGACAGGGAAATATCTGATTCGGTAGGAAGATGGACGGAATGTGCAGAATTATGGTATGCTGTTCCAGGTGATAATGATGACTATGGCTTTAACTCTATGTTTAAGTTAAAAGTAAAGCTTCTAACCCCAGAAGAATATAAACTATATCCTGTATTTGATTTAAACGCTAATCTCGCAAGCTTTGGCCGTGAGTTTACTATAAAAAACGATGATCAAGAAATACAAATTTTCGAAGTTTATACCGATTCTGAGATAATCACCTTTAGAAATGAAGGTAACGGATGGACAGAAGAAAGAGCTGTTAACCCTATTGGCAAGATCCCAATTGTTTACTATTATAACAAAGAGGTTGAATGGGAAGACGTACAATCTACAATTGAAGCTCTGGAAGATTCTTGCTATGATATCCGTGTTTCTAATAAGAATTTCAATTCACCTATTCTTACCTTGGAGGGAGAAGTTACCGGCTCATTTGTGAAAAATAACGGAGGCAAAGTACTCCAAATGTCAGAAGGTGCAAAGGCTGCATTCGTTGCGCCCCCTCAGGCTAACGAGAATCAGAGTTCAGAGATTGAAAACTTAAAGAATAACATTCACAGCTTTACATATACTCCTGATTTCTCATTTGATAATGTGATAAGCATGGCCAATGTTATCGCTTCCGGAAATGCAGATACTGTATTTGTAGAGCCGCATCTAAAGGTAATGAGAAAAACTACCTTATATGTTCCGGCATTAAGAAGAAGAGCGTCTATTATTAAAGAATTCTTACAGGCCTTCAATGTGAAGTTCCGAAACTTGAAATTAGATGTTACCGCTAACATTAGACCTTATGTAGTTAAAAACGAAATGGAGTTTTACACTAAGCTTATGGAGCTATCTGGTAATAATCAGCTTTACTCATCTAAATATGCCAGAGAGAAGGCCGGCATTAAGGACCCGGATAAAATGGCAGAGCAAATTAAAGAAGAACAAGAACAAAGAGCAGCAACAGAAATGTTATGATTACTCCAACATTAATACAATTAGGTGACTGGGTAATCCTCAGGCATGATCCTGATCAGTACAAAAGACTGGTTGTAGGTGTAGTGAAAAGAATTAACGGAGCCAGAGAACTTATTTTGGCCTGTGGTAGCGAAAGGGAAGTATCTGCAGTACCAGAAGAATGTGAAAAAATACAACCATGAAAAAGTATGGCATTTTAAAATCCGGTAAAAAGAATCTGAAACCTAAATGTATTAAACCTAAAAATAAAAGACGATGAAATTTAATATTCCAAAGATTATTTTATATACAATGGTAGCAACAATTGTATTTTCTTTAGGTAGAACGTTTGGATATGTTCAATGTAGAGACAAATACAAAAAAGACTATGAATTTCAGTCATTGCAAATTGAAAGCTTACATGTAGAGGCTAAGAAGCTTAAAAAAACTTATGACAGTATTAAAAATTCACCTTGTTACAAAAAAAAAATAAAACCCAGTGATGAACAACTTTAATTTCTACAAATTCCTTGTTGACAATGGCTACGAAAAAGAAGTTTTCCGAGAAAAGAACGGAAAGACATTCTGTACCAACTATCAAAAGGAACTTTCAGAACATACATGGAACAGTTTAACAATAAATGCTGACAAAACTTTTACTGCAGCTTCACCGGCTAACGGAATTGAGTATATAAACCACCCACAGCCAACAGATCAGGAAGAAGCAGAAAAGATATTGTTTAAGATTGAGCAAGCGTAATGAAGAATCACGACGATTTACACCGGAAACGGATAAATAAGTACTTATTGGCTATCGATAGACTATTTGATGAGCTTTTATTGTCGTGTTCCTCTATAATTGTTCGCCTTAAACTTAAAGATGAGTTGTTTCAGTTCCGAAAATACCCATCCGTCATAAAAGATGTAGATAAGTACCTGGTAAATTATCGTGATAACCTGCTAAATTCTATAAGGACCTACACGGAATATGAGTGGGATTTCGCAAATGCTAAAGTAGATGAGATTTTAAAAGCTCGGTTAGGTTCCGTAAAAGGTAAGATTACACCGAAGATATATGAAACAGAGATCCGGAAGATTGCAAACCAGTCTCACAATCAAAAAGCACTTGAAGCATTTCAGAATAGAAAAGCAGGTAAATTCACCGTTTCAGAAAGAGTGTGGAATATTTCACAGCAGGCAAAAGAAAACATCGAGTTAGCCATAGAAGTAGCTTTTAAAGAAGGCATGTCAGCTCAAGAGTTGGCAAGAGCAATAAAATCAAACTTGAATAACCCTGATAAGTTATTTCGTAGAGTAAGAGACAAGCACGGGAACTTAGTTTTATCTAAAAATGCTCAGAGCTATCATCCGGGTCAAGGAGTTTATAGGTCCGCACATAAAAATGCACTTAGATTATCAGTTGATATAATTAATGGAGGTTATAGAAAGTCTGAGCAAATTCGAATCAAGGCAAATAACGATGTTGTAGGGCAGAAAATACATCTTTCTCCTTCTCACAAACATTATGACATGTGTGATGAGTTAGAGGGTTTATACCCAAAGGATTTTGATTGGAGCAAATGGCACGTTGGATGTAAGTGCTTCCGTACAATGATTATGAAGTCAGAGACCGAATTTATAAAAGAACTAAATGCCGGGCAGAACCTCCCTCCAGAATCCTCAGAAAACTATGTTGGTGATGTTCCAGATAATTTCGTACAATGGCATAAAGATAATGCTGACAAGATGAAAAACTGGAAACGAAAGCCTGACTTTATAGCTGATAATAAGAAGTTTTTGTAAATTTGAGCAATGGAACTTTACCCAGAAGAAATAAAAGAATACAACCGCCTCACTAAGGGAATGGAATTTACCTTCATGGCTTTGACCGTGGATTTCCTGACTCATTGTGAGAATGTTATTTTTGGTTATGAAGAGCCAGAACTACCTTATTTCTGCTTTCACCTATATACAGACGTATACCTAAAGCATATCTATGAAAGGCTAACTACTACCCTTGAATATGTTTATTCAGAAGTAGATCCAAAATTCAACAACCTCCGGAACAACCTTTCTAACCTTCTTATATTACTTCGTGAACCAAAAGCCAGGATTCAGGATAAAAAATACCAGCAATCAAATATAGATTACTGGCATAAATTAGTTAAGAATGATGTAAATTTAAAGCTTCATTCAGCATTTAGAAAGTATGCAAAATAAAAGCCCGAAATTAATCGGGCTTTGTTTTATGCGCTTTGCAGCTTTTTAATTGAGTGATGTATGAATGCCCTACCTTTTTCAGTCCATACGGTCTGCATACTTGTCTGTGTTTTGCCTTCTGTATCGGTGTATGTATGCGTCTTGGTCTTGGTAAAGCCTTTGTTTTGATAAACGTGATATAATAGCCATGTACCACTTTGTTTATACTGTATCTTCATATCTGATAGTTTTCGATTAAGCGTTATAGCACTCATGCCTAATTCTTTTGCTATCTGATTGGTATTGTAAACGCTTTCAGACTGTAGAACCTCGTTAAAATACTCAACCTTTGGCGCTTGTTTACGAAGTTCGATAGATTGCAGTTCTATACGCTCGGCTTGATTTGCTGCAAGTTTTAAGGCTTCTGCGAAAGTTTGCGGTAAAGTAAAACCGCCAGTCTTTAATTTCTTCTCACACTCAATAAAATACCTTCTTGCCTGTTTACCCTTTTCAGACCTTTGAAGCATTGAAATTTCTTTTGCGCAATCTATAGTTAGAGCGTAATCGGTAAGTGTCTGATTTGCAAGGGTGTTAAAAAACTTACACCCTTGATAATCAACGTTTTCAGTAAAACCGTACTGTAACATTCTTTCAAACCAAACTGAGAAGCGCTCTGTAAGTTCTAAGAACTTATGTAGTTCACGAGCAGACACGGCGGATTGACCGCCGTTGTCTTGTATTTTTATTAATTCGTTCATATTATGATGCTTTTTTTACTGTGTAATAATCTTTGATGAATTTTAACCATGAGTAATAAATAACCTCGGCTAATTCATTTACGGTTCTTATTTCGTGTGGTTCACATGTTGTATTATAAAATATATCTGTAAGTTCACCACATAAAGCTTCATCTACAATGTCCATAAGCGCAAATGCGTTATCTATACCGTTGTATACACCTTGTAGAGAATGATCAGTTTCATTTGGTGCAAAGGCATTTAAAACCGTATGTATACCATCATAAATACGATCGTGAAAAAGATGATCAGCAATAATGTTTATAACCGCTTGTTCTTTGGCTGTTGATACTAAATTTTTCATTTTATATTTTTTTTTATTGTTAATTAATTTTTACTTGTATTTTTTAAAAGCTGCATTCTTAAACGAAACCTAACTATCGAAAATTCGTCTATGGCAGAATCTAGCTTAATACTGGGTTTTGAATCAAAATTGCTTAGCTCATTGATAAGAATTAAATTATTTTCTAAGAATTCTATTTTAGAGATATACCCCAGACTGAGAAGCTGTTTATTTTTCTCATGTATTTCACGTATAGCGTCTAAGCTTACAGATGTATGTTCTTTAGTTAATATTGAATTTTTCATATTGATGTTATTTTTTAAGCTTGTTAATCATTGATAATAATTTTGTGTTGTGGTTTTTACTACACTTATATAAGGTTGCTTTCATTTTGTTCTGAAAGGCTTCATTTTTAGTAATATCTTTCATCTTTATTATTTATTTAGTCAAGTGTTACGATACACTCGCAGATAGTTTTTAATGTTGTGTACTTGCTAACTGCGTACTCGTAATGTTTTGCCATCATTTCTGCTACTGCTTTCTCACTATTACACTTTAATAATTTAGCTTCAACTTTGTTTCTTAGAGTTGTCATATCGTTTTGTTTTTGTTTAACTGTTATTTAAATAATCTTATACAAATTTAAATGAGAGTTAAATAATTAGCAAATTAAAAATGTTAAAATTTTGTTAAATGTTTAACTAGTGGTTAAATAATATGGTTTGTAATTAAATTTCATTTAAATTTGCATCTGTATACATTTATAAAAACATGATTAAACTAAGAGTTAAAGAATTACTAAAGGAGAAAGGAATTTCACAGAAAGAATTAGCGGAAAGACTTAATATGACAGAAACAGGATTATCAATTTCAATAAATGAAAACGGGAATCCTCCTTTAAAAAGATTAGAGGAGATTGCGAATGCTTTAAATGTGGATTTTCTAGAACTATTTATTAAAAATCAAAATGAAAATATTCCCATTTATAAAAAAGAGGACGGAAAGGATATTATAGTAGGTTTTTTAAAAAAAGATTAGAATTTTACGGGAAACCGTTTTTATATATGAATCAAAACATTTATTTTCACTGAAAATTTTATAATATGAGAAAAATATTTACAGTTTTATCCCTTTCAGCTATTACAATGGGAACAATATTCACATCTTGCTCTTCTTCCGGTAATAGAGACGAGCAGGTGCAGGAAAAACAAGACTTCACGAATGCTAATTATATTAAAAACTTAATGGTTGGGAAATGGAATATCAGTGCATATAAAGTTAGTTCAGGATGGTATGCAGCTACTGATAAAAATTCAACCGCATATTTTATTTTTAAATCCGATGGAACCTATCAAAGAAAGCCATATAGTCTGAATTCAATGAACGATTTTAATGAATCGGGAACTTATCAGATTACACCTGCAACATCTACAACAAACGCCTCTATTAAAACATCATATACTTTAAATGGAAGGAATGATTCAGATACATTTGTATTGCAGAACTACGAAAACGGAGAAGTAACCGTATCATATATAACCCAGACTGGTAGCAATAACGAGAAATATAAAAAAGACTAAAAAAACCGCTATTAAGCGGTTTTTTTAGTCTTACCTGTAAGTTAGGTTTGAAAATGTCTTTCCGTTTTCAGACATGATGTAGTTTTGCTGATTTTTGTAAAGAGGTTGGATGATAGAGTCATGTGTTACGAATGCATAGCAATTCTTTGTATCGCTATCACCCTCTGGATCTAAATCAGCAAAGTGTCTCTTTTCAAAATAATGCTCAAAAACTCTTTTGAACTCTTCGTAATTACTTTCACGATCAATAACGGTGTAGCCGTCTCCGATTACTTTGTTCATTTCAATTCTTTCTCCTGAAATTCTTCTTAGTACAAACATTGGTGTATATATGTATTTATGGTGCCTACTCTTTAGATTTTCGGCTTACTCTCTATTATTTAACCATTCCAAAGTCTTTCCAGTATCAAAACATAGCTTTCTACCTGACTTATATTTTTTATGTTTCTCATAGCCTCCAAATACAAGCTCGCGTACTCCAGATAAGTCATGTATTAAAAGCCTGTGAACTTTGTTCTTGTCCATTCCTGATACCTCGCAGAATTGAGCCATATCTATAAATGGTTTTTCGACTTTATTCTTCAAGTGAGCCAGATTCAATATTTCTAAAACTGTCAAATCAGCGCATCGTTTTTTCAGGAAATCATTCATAAAAACAAAATGGTATTAATTCTGTTCAAAAATACTAAAAAGCAATTAAAAAGCAAATAAAAAGCAATTAAAAATATAATAGTCAAAGTAAATTTGTTACGACAGAAATAATTAACAATCAATTCGTAATAAACAATGTTTGACAAAATCTTAGCACAGCTTAAAACTAAATACAAGGATTTAGGGTTAAGCGAGACAATTTTGAAAGGAATCGCTAACAAATTAGCGAGGTCGGTCGAAAAAGAAGAGGATATTGAAACTGCCGTTGCAGGGGTTGAAGATGATTTGAAAATATTCCAATCATTAGCAGACCAAAACCGAACGTTAGCTTCCAAAGTAGCTGAATTAGAAAAAGGCAAAGCACCGGACCCAAATCCAACACCTGAGCCAACTCCTAATCCAGAGCCACCAAAGCCAACGGGCGGTGAAGATGTTCCAGAATGGGCGAAAACTCTGACTGAAAAGCTTGATAAACAAGCTGAATACATTACTGGACTACAAACTGAAAAGGTCAACAAAACCAATGCAGAAAAACTAGTTTCAAAACTCAAAGAATTAGGAGTAAACGAATCATTTTACGGTCTTCATGTTCAAGGGAAAACCTTTGAGAAAGATGACGAAATAGATGCATTTGCTACTACTGTGAAAGAAGCAGAGGATAAGTACCTGCAAGACACAAGCAATGAAAAGCTAAAGTCTAAAGATGTTCCTCTATTCGGTCAAACACCTAAAGAAGGAGAAATCTCTCCTGATGTTGCGAATTACATCAAAAACAAGTACAACAATGAAACAAATAACTAAATCAGGACCATCAGGGTTCCAGAAAGTTGTGTTTGATGAAATCACAGCTCATTATCCAGGTGGAGTACATGTAGATAAGACTTCTGCATCTACAAGATTTACTGACGGTGTTTTGCCTGCGGGAACTGTTTTGGTTCCGGGTGATGAATGGAAGTTCAATGTAATTAATGAAGCTCTTACAGAAGCTAATCTGGCTGGAGCAATCGGCTTAACTACTCATGATATCGTTATTGATGATTTTCCATTGGTAGCTGTAGCTATTGCAGCCACATTCAGGGCGGAAGCTCTTCCAGACCTTGAACAAGCCGGTGTTGCATTAATTAAAAAAGCACTTCCAAGACTCACTTCTTGGTAATCAGGGTAAAAACTAATAACCACTAAAAACTTAACCAATGGCAGATCAAGTAAAAATAAATGCTAATAATGTAGTCCCTGAATTCAAGGAAGCGGATTGGAAAGCGATTATCGATGCCTATCCATTAGGAGAATTGCATTACCGTGAGTTCTTTCCGTTAGAATTCAATACAGGACTTGACTTTAAATCTATTGAGAAGGCAGCAGGAGCAAAAGTAATGGCCGATGTTGTTGCTTTAGGTTCTAGAGCAATCAGAAAAGGACGTGATTTCGTAGAAACATCTATGGGGCAAATCTCTAAAAAGGAAGTTGCCAGAGACAAAGACGAATATGACATGTTCAAAATTCGTGAACTAAGAGCTGCAGCTTTACAGTTCCCAAATAACGCATCCGTGAAGAATCAAATGATTGATATGATTTACGAAGATGCTCCTTTCTGCTTAGATGCAGTAAACGCACGTTTGGAATACGAAGCAAAACAGCTTGCTTCTACGGGAAAAATGGAAACATTATCCAATAACAACCTTGGCGTTAAATCTGTTAAGCTTAACTATGGGGTTAAAACTGTTTCTTCTGCAAAAGATTGGGCTAGTGATGCAACGGCTGATCCTATTGCTGAAATCGAAGCATGGCAAGAAGAAGCCGGGGATTTAGGATATAGATATTCTACAATGACCCTTGAAAGCAAATTGCTTAACAAGATCCTAAAGAATATCAATGTTAAAATGTTCGTTTTGGGCGTTCCAGTTTCCGAGTCAACTGTTTTGCCAAGCGTAACCCTTGAACAGGTAAATGCTGAGTTAAACTCTAAAGGATTACCAACTTTCAAAGTGTGGAATTCTGTTGTTCAAAAAGAAGACAAGACTGGAACCAGATCGGCTTTAACTGGATGGGAGCCTGGTAACGTAACATTCTCTATTTCTCCTATTCTTGGCGCAACTAAACACACTCTTTCTGATGAATTCACTATCAAAACAGGATTAGAAATGTCTAAAGCTGTGAGAGACGAATTCATCTTAATCAAGACATGGGGAACGGAAGACCCGCAGATTCTTTCAACCAAAGGAACTGCATTCGCTATTCCGGCATTGAACAACGTTAAGAAGACCTTAATCGTAAAAACTAAAAAATAATGACTGTCGGGGAGTACGTAAAAGAAAAAATGTCACAATGGTCGTTTGTCTACTCCGATCGGTTATTACAGGCTGAAATGCAAAAAGCTGGTATTAATCCGGATTCCGAGTACAACGAGAATACAAATACAGATAAGCTATTTTACAATATACTCCCCGACGTCCTATTTGCTCCAACCAGTGTAAGCGAAGGCGGTTATTCAGTAAGCTATGATAAAAATGGTATGCTGGCATATTATAAAATGATAGCCAGAAGACTTGGAAAACCGGACCAAACATCAACCCAAACAATTAAAGACATTACAAAGAAATGGCTATGATTCCACCACAGTACCCGTATACACTTGAAGTTTTCAATAAAGCTGAAAGTGTTTATGATGAAACTACCGGAGAATGGACAGTAGGTACAGAAGAGTGGAAAGACTGGGGGAAATGTAGAGATGAAGGTAATACGCAAAAGAAACAAACTGAGGACAGTGAATTTTATATACACACCTCAATTATTTATTTGCCACTGAGTTGTGCTGACATAAACAAAGGCTTGAAGGTTAGGGTAAAAGATGCTGATGGCTTGATAAAGGTGGAAGGGATGGTAGTAAACTTTAGAAGAGACTTTTTTAATTGTAGGATATGGCTTTAGTACCAAGACATAGAATGAGTGATATAGATAGAGTTTTCAAAGCTGCATCTGAAAATGTCACTAATTCTTTTTTACGGGTTCTTCGATATGTAGGAGAGCGAGCCGTTAATGAGGCTAGACTAAACGGTAATTACTTAGATCGTACTGCCAACCTTAGAAATTCTATTGGCTATGTAATAGTTGTTAATGGAAGAATACTGGATGTGAATTTTCAGAATACTGCTGCTCAAACGCAAACTTCCACAGAAGATGGGTTAAAAATAGGTAAAGACCTGGCTTTAGAATTAGCAAGCAGACAAAGTGAAATTGCTTTGATAGTTGTAGCAGGAATGAAGTACGCTCTTTACGTAGAATCTACCGGGAAAAATGTATTAACCAGTGCTGAGCAGATGGCAAATACACAAGTTCCTTTGTTATTAAGACAACTATTATAATGAAG
>JPUR01000132.1 GCA_001321835.1 Marinosulfonomonas sp. PRT-SC04 | reverse complement strand
AGTAAAAGGAATGACACATGCGAGAAGAATTTGATTTTGATATAGCTCTGGCGGCTTTACAAGATGGCCAGGGCCTCACAGGCAAGGATGGCATCCTGACGCCGCTGATCAAGCAGCTAACTGAAGCCGCTCTACAAGCAGAAATGGAGACGCATTTAAAGGCTGGCGGTTCCACCAATCGCAGAAACGGTTCTGGTTGCAAGACCATCAAATCCACGTCTGGAAGTTTCGAGCTGGCAACGCCCCGTGA
>JPUR01000131.1 GCA_001321835.1 Marinosulfonomonas sp. PRT-SC04 | reverse complement strand
TAAACTGAGGAAAAGGAATGACACATGCGAGAAGAATTTGATTTTGATATAGCTCTGGCGGCTTTACAAGATGGCCAGGGCCTCACAGGCAAGGATGGCATCCTGACGCCGCTGATCAAGCAGCTAACTGAAGCCGCTCTACAAGCAGAAATGGAGACGCATTTAAAGGCTGGCGGTTCCACCAATCGCAGAAACGGTTCTGGTTGCAAGACCATCAAATCCACGTCTGGAAGTTTCGAGCTGGCAACGCCCCGTGA
>JPUR01000130.1 GCA_001321835.1 Marinosulfonomonas sp. PRT-SC04 | reverse complement strand
CCGATTTTGGGTCACCGATATTACATATATCAAAACCTATGAAGGGTTCTCGTATCTGGCTGTTGTGATCGACCTGTATTCTCGCCGGATTGTCGGCTGGGCCATGCAATCGCGTCAGCCCACTGATCTGGTTTTACAGGCACTACTAACTGCCGTTTGGCGGCGCAAGCCAGCCGAAAAGGTGCTCGTGCATTCTGACCAAGGTTCACAATTCACTAGCCTAGAATGGGCGTCATTTCTAAAACACCACAATCTGGAACACAGTATGAGCCGTCGTGGAAATTGCCATGATAATGCCGTCGCCGAAAGCTTTTTCAATCTGTTGAAACGCGAGCGTATCAGGCGACGAACATACAAAACCAGAGATGATGCTAGGCGTGACGTGTTCGAATACATCGAAATGTTCTACAATCCGAAACGCAAACACGCTAGAAACGGGATGCTGTCGCCCGTCGAGTTCGAAAGGCAGCAAAAGTGGAAGCAACAAGGCGTCTAGGAAACTAGGGGCAATTCACTCTGGCGGCTTTACAAGATGGCCAGGGCCTCACAGGCAAGGATGGCATCCTGACGCCGCTGATCAAGCAGCTAACTGAAGCCGCTCTACAAGCAGAAATGGAGACGCATTTAAAGGCTGGCGGTTCCACCAATCGCAGAAACGGTTCTGGTTGCAAGACCATCAAATCCACGTCTGGAAGTTTCGAGCTGGCAACGCCCCGTGA
>JPUR01000129.1 GCA_001321835.1 Marinosulfonomonas sp. PRT-SC04 | reverse complement strand
GGCAAAAGCCCCTTGGCATTTGAACGAAAGGCCGCATAAATGAGTTGAGAGACCGGAACACTAGCGCGACAAGACCATAGAACACCGCCAGCGCGTCGAGCCCGATGGTTCGATTAACCACCCGGTCCACCATGTTGGTGAACGCACTCACATTTCGAAGCGGTGCAACCGAATTGAACACTTGTATTTTCTCTGTCATAGTAACCTCTCTGTCATGGCCGCTTTTGGCCTTGCCTACCGCCGTCGCTTGGGGCTCCACCCCCAAGCGGCGGCACTTAATTCAGAAACATCTCGTCCCCGAAATCCTCAAAAATCGCTTGTTCGGCCCGATATTCGGACGTGGTTTGATAACCGCTCAGCCATTTCAGCTCGGCTACACCCGCCAAACCACCCGCCTCAATTTTGGTTGCCAGTTTCTGGGCCCGTGCAAACCGCTCGCGGGGTGTTTCATCCTCGACGAAACCAGGCTTTGCAATCTGTGCGTCTTTCCTAGCCTCACTTTTGGCTCTGTGATCCGCCAGAAAAGCTACATGGCGGGCCTTGTCTTCATCGCTTTCGCGCTCGACATATTGGGGGCGGGCCACCAAGGGGCCTTTACGTTTGAATTTGCCAAAATCTCCGGCAACCACTTTGGCCTCGGGCTTGGGGGCCTCAGCTCGTTCAACCGCATCAAGCATCGCGGCCACCTTACGCACCTCAACTGGACGCATTTCTTTAAGCAGTTTTTTCTCGGCTCGTTTCTGGCTCGCGACTTGGCGTTGATGGGTTTGCACCGTTTCCAGATCACTAAAGAAGGCGGCTTTGATTTTACATTCGGCAAAGCCCATATATTCGCCAGACAGGGCGTAGATTTGTAAACCCGCGTGCAAGTCCTCGGCATCAAAGCGCACAGTGACTTTCTCGCCCGCATGCGCGTTCATCCAATCAGACCAGTATTCATTCTGGTGCATTTTGATCTGGCCATGACCGCGCTGCATGGTTTTTTGCTCTTGGCCCATCAACCACAGGCGGCGTTGCTCGGCAGTGGCTTTGCGGATGGTGGATCGGGCATAGCTTTCATTGAACGTCGTATCAAAGCTGCGCCCGTTGGCGGTGTCTGATCGTCGACCAACCCGGCTGTTATGCTCGTCAATCCCATGGGCTAGAATGCGAAGAAACTCTTTGGCTTCAATTGCGCGCGAGCCGTAGTTCTCGGGCTTAGCGTCAGGCTTGTTACCAACATAGGCCCCATGAAACCGTGGGTCTTTGGCAATGCTTGAGGCGAAATCCCGAAAACCGCGTTCAATCGGTTTGGCTTGGCCGTGGCCGGGTGTTGCCCAGTGTATTTTGATCCCCATGGCGGGCAAGACCCCCAAAGGATCATCAGGGCGGATTTTACCGCGAAACCGGGTCGATGTCTGGCCGGTTAGCCATTTGTTGGCAAACTCGGTGCCGTTATCAAACAGGCAATCTTTTGGAATGCCCCATGTTTCGATCATATCGCCAAAGGCCGCCATAACCGCGACTTTGTTGGGGGTGTGATCTACCCGCCAGCTTAGGAACTTGCCCGAATAGAGGTCTTGAAACGCGATGATTTGAGGCCGATCAATGGTCCCATCTGGCCAGAGCACAAACACGTCAATCTTGTGACAATCGGCGTTCACGCCTTCTAGCGCGTGCATGGAGGTACGGTCGCGGGTTTGGGGTGGAAAGCAGCGCGCAAGGCCAGCGGCACCCTCACGGGCAAGGATCTGCGACACGCGCGGCACCTGATCATTCAGGCGACGGCGGGCGGTGCGCTCGGGCAATATGGTCCAACCATTATCCTTAGCAATTGCCAGTGTCACCCGGTAGCTATCGGTGAATGTCGGTGGGCCATCAACACGTAAATAAGCCCCCTTTAGATAGTCCATAAATTCGGGCGAACAGGTGGTCTTTTTATCCCGGCGCTTGGCTGCGCGGTTGCGCGGCGCAAGGCTGGGCAGCCAATCGGATTGGGCCAGCCCCTCAACCATCGCAAACCAGTTCCAAATGGTGCGCTCGGATATTTGTTCCATTTTGGCGGTGGTGACGGCGGCAAGAAATTTGGTCAGGCCGGTTTGCTCCATCGCCAGCACGGTTTGCAAGATCCGCAACCGCTCGCGCGCTTTTTCCTTGCTGGTATCGGGCAAGGCGTCAAAGTAGGCGTGCAGATCCAGCAACTCGTCTGACGTGGGCGCAGCTTTCTCGATAACCGGTGCCGCCGCGCGCAGTAGTTTTCGGCGCGCTTCAAGCGGGAATAGCTGCCAGTTGTATTCCCAGCCGCCACCGCGCCCTGTGCGGCGACGGGCAAGGCTGGGGTCAGCGCGCCAACCAAGGCGTGTTGCCATTTTTTCAACAGGTTGGCGAACGCTTGGCATGCTAGGCAACACCGCGTCTGCTATCTCGGCCGTGGTCCACCACACCTGATTTGGTTGAAGCGCGCCCATGGGTCAGGCCACCTCGATCTTGGTTTTGCCATCCATTATGGCGCATAGGTCGCTTTCGACCTCAGTTACGAACCTTCGGCGCGCCGCCATTGGGGCGCGGCTCCACGCGGTTAAAAGCTGTTTAAAGGCAACGTCAATCGGATCACCGGGCGGGGCCGAAGCCTCACCTTTATAACTGACAAGCTTTCCTGCCAAATCCCGTTTTTCGTCATTCGTGTGTTTCAGGTAATCAATCAGATCGACCCGTAATTTTTCTTCTTTGACCTTGGCCAAGAACATCAAGTCCGTCATGCTGATCGGCTTTTCCAGCCCCATCAACCCCTCGACCTCCCATGCCGACAAGGACGTGCCGATCTGTACGAAGCGCTCAATATGGCGTTTTGAAAGGTCGCGTTTTTCAGCCACGCTGGTGGCAAACGACATTATGTCGCTCGCCACTTTACCTGTGTATTGATTGCCTTTGAAAGATGCTGCCTTAGTCTCTGGATGCAGTCGCTCATAGACCTTTTTCCGCTCGGCCAGAAACACCGCCAACTCAAGCGCACTAAGGTCAGCACCGGCCAAATTGTCGTCAATCTCCATCAACCGCGCCCAGTCGTCTGTCACATCAGCCCAGACTCGTGCAGGGATGGCTTCCCAACCCAACCGCTTCGCAGCTTCCAGCCTGTGTGCGCCCGCCATCAAAACCAATACTTCAGTGTCTCCACGGCGTTTCTTGCGCACATGGATCGCGTCCTTGATCACACCCAACTCTTCAACCGAAGCAATCAGGCTCTCGACCCCACTCGTCGATACGGGACGCATCCGTTCGCCAACCTCGATCAAATCAAGGTTCAAGCGCTGTATTTTGGGCTCCGATATCTTTGTCATTTTATTTTCCTTCTGGGGGTTTCGTCATCATGTAGAAGAAGTTCAATCGCGTGGAAGTCCTGTGCTCAGGACATTCCCAACGCCGTTTTGTACATTTCAAGCACCGCGCCCTCTTCGGCCAAATCTTGCGAGTCTCGTTTACGCATGGCGATGATTTTGCGGATAATCTTGGTGTCATAGCCACGCCCCTTGGCTTCGGCCATCACCTCTTTTTGCGCCTCGGCAAGGTCTTTTTTCTCAGCGTCCAGGCGCTCGATGCGCTCAACGAATTGGCGCAATTCATCCGCAGTTACGCGGTAGCTAATATCGGTAGATAAGCTCATTTATCCGGCTCCCATTGTGGTGCTGTGAACATAAATAATGATGTGGTGATCGCGTGAAAGTCCGGCGCTCATGACATCACCCAACCGACAACCAAGAATGCATAGATCATTGCGGCCAAGCAGATCATCGCCAAGACATCGCCAATCAAACTCTCGTCAAGCCGCCTTAAAGCCCGCTTTAAGTGGCCCCAACCTGCGGCAACGCGCAAGCGCAGGCTGGGACCGGTATCGCCCTCGGACGTTTCCCCAAACGGGGGCGATATCTCCGCGAGCGGAGCTGGTGAATTCTGTTTCAACATCTGATTTCCTTTCGGAAAATGCCCCGAGGGACCAGCCCTCGGGGAAGTTGGTCCGGCCAAAGGCATTGGGGATGCCAAGGCAAGGCCGGACGGGCGGGCAACTTGTGAGGTGATGGTCATACGACTTGCTTTCCATCGACCGTCAATGCCTGGGCTTTTGTCGGGCCAAACACGTCCTGGGCGATTTCAACCGCAAGCTGGATTGTATCAGCATCGCTCAGATAGGTTGCCGCATCACGCGCCGCCTGCATGTGGGTCATAAGCATCATGCCGCGTCCTTTTTGATTGGAGAGGGGCGCGGAATGTCCGCAGGCCAAGCAAGGTCGAGAGGCCAATTATCCGCTAACCATTGAATTATGCGGTCACGGCGACGAATTGTGATTCCACAGCTACCGGTAAACAAACTCTCGAAGAAGGCTCCTCGGCCGCTTGCGTATTTACTGACGGTTTGAAGGCTAAGATTTCGGTGTGTGCGAAAGCTCTCGGCCAATACAGCGATTTTTTCTATGTCATTAGTTGGTTTCATAGCCAATATTTTTGTGGCTAATTAGCCAACATGGATAGTAAAAAACTTTTAGAAAAGATTGATGTCGCGCTTACTAGAAAAAATCTTACCCATTGGGAAGCATCGCGCCAAGCGGTAGGTAATCAATATCTTATTCGCAACATGATGCGAACAAAGGGCCTTCCGTCGCTTGATAGTTTAAGCGCCTTATCTGACGTTCTTGACCTAGAACTCTATTTCGGCCCGCCGCGTGGTGAACAGGCTGCTATAGCCGAGGTGGCCGGGGAACCTTTCGACACTGTTGCCCGTTACGATGCTCAATCGGCGGCTGGTAACGGTGTGATCAATTTTGATGGTCCGCCCATCGATCACTTGGCCTTTTCAAAAATTTGGCTGGCGCAAAACGGGATCAACGCGGGCTCCTGCATTCTGATCAACGTCAAGGGCGACAGCATGGAACCGAGCATTTATGATGGCGACCTCATCATGATTGATCGGCGCAAGTCCACAATACGAAGCGGTCGCATCTATGTCTTTCAAGACGGCGACGAAGGATTACGAATGAAACGTCTGGATATAATCCCGGGCGCTGCCATCACACTGCGCAGCGACAACCCAAAGACCCCGCCCGAGCACCGCACCGGAGAAGCTATGAATTCCATCGCTCAAAACATTGTTGGTGAGGTGGTTTGGTCAGGCCACAAGTGGCCGTGACGCAGATGTCGGGGTTAAATTCCGAACAAAAGGCAAATACATGGTAGATAGGAAGAAACCTGATAGCACCCGGATCGAAAGAGGCGTTCGAAAACCGCGCTTAGATGAAGGGGTGGCCCTCAATCATGCGAAGGATAAGCCCAATGTCTCGGGAGCGTTAGAGATTCCGTGTCATTTCTATAAACTGAGTAAAAGGAATGACACATGCGAGAAGAATTTGATTTTGATATAGCTCTGGCGGC
>JPUR01000128.1 GCA_001321835.1 Marinosulfonomonas sp. PRT-SC04 | reverse complement strand
CCGATTTTGGGTCACCGATATTACATATATCAAAACCTATGAAGGGTTCTCGTATCTGGCTGTTGTGATCGACCTGTATTCTCGCCGGATTGTCGGCTGGGCCATGCAATCGCGTCAGCCCACTGATCTGGTTTTACAGGCACTACTAACTGCCGTTTGGCGGCGCAAGCCAGCCGAAAAGGTGCTCGTGCATTCTGACCAAGGTTCACAATTCACTAGCCTAGAATGGGCGTCATTTCTAAAACACCACAATCTGGAACACAGTATGAGCCGTCGTGGAAATTGCCATGATAATGCCGTCGCCGAAAGCTTTTTCAATCTGTTGAAACGCGAGCGTATCAGGCGACGAACATACAAAACCAGAGATGATGCTAGGCGTGACGTGTTCGAATACATCGAAATGTTCTACAATCCGAAACGCAAACACGCTAGAAACGGGATGCTGTCGCCCGTCGAGTTCGAAAGGCAGCAAAAGTGGAAGCAACAAGGCGTCTAGGAAACTAGGGGCAATTCAGTGCAATTGCACGACAGCTTAACGAGCGCCCCGAAAGACCTTGCAATACCAAACGCCAGCAGAGAAGTTTGCTCAGTGTGTTGCATCGATCAGTTGAGCCCACCGCCCATTGCGGACCTTCGTGGACGGCGCAGAAAATGACCGCTTCCCACCCTTTGTGACCATGGCGGCTTCTGGCCTATTCTGTTGAAAAAACTCTTCTTGATTTGGGCGCGTTTGACTGCTTCAATCTTCGTTCAGACAGTAAATATCATTCATAATTCCCTCTAACTATGGGGAAATTGAATCATGCAGGTCTGGCAGCATCAAGCAGATTAATCGGCCCAGAGCCTAGAAATATCTAAGGAACGTGCACGCCTTCCGGCGTTTGGCCAAGGCCATCTGTTTTTGGCGTTCGCGAAAGCGCATCTTGTTGCCATCTGTCGTTTCATTCACGCAGTTATGGCAGCTCACGCCAGCTTCATATCCGTCTCGCTCAGTGTCTGCGGGCAGGATTGGCCGCCGGCAGCCGTAACACAGCAAGTGCGGCCCGGGCTTCAGCCCGTGTTCGACACTGACGCGACTGTCGAACACGAAACATGAACCATTCCATGTGCTCTGTGCCTGTGGCACGTCTTCGAGGTATTTCAGAATGCCGCCTTTGAGGTGGTAGACGTCTTCAACACCTTGACCCAACAGAAAGTTGGTGGATTTTTCGCAGCGAATGCCGCCGGTGCAGAACATTGCGATTTTCTTATTGTGAAACCGCTGCTTGTTGGCCTCCCACCATGCTGGGAATTGACCAAAACTGGTGGTTTCAGGATCGATCGCACCTTCAAACGTGCCAATACCGACCTCATAATCATTGCGTGTATCAATCACGCAGACATCATCGCGGTTGATCAGCTCGTTCCAATCCTCTGGGGCCACATAATGGCCTGTGCCTGACATGGGGTCGACGTCCGGTTGGCCCATGGTCACGATTTCACGTTTGATCCGCACCTTCATCCGGTTAAAAGGCGGCGCGTCAGAGTGCGAAATTTTATGCTCCAGATCGGCACAGCCGGGCAATGCACGCAGATGACGTAATACGCTATCAACCGCCGCTTGGGTTGGTCCAGCGATGGTTCCGTTCACACCTTCAGGCGCGATCAACAATGTGCCGCTGATCCCATGTTCAAGACACAGCTTAAGCAGCGGTGGCTTTAGGGTTTCAGGACTATCAAAGCGAGCGAAATGGTATAGGGCGGCAATGGTATACATGCTGTGCGACATACGCCACGCGGGGGCTTTTGCGCAAGGGGGCATGGGGTAAAACCGTATCTAGATCGAATTTCATGCAAAAAGAAACCGTCATGCACGCCCCTATTATCATCGACCTACAGAATGATTTTTATGATGGCGGCGCGTTGGCCGTCGTTGAAGGGAGTAAGGTTCTCACGGGTAGCCATCACACTTTGCACGAGGTCGCGTTGAAACGCAGGATGCGCACGCCGGTTGGGAGCGTTAGAGATTCCGTGTCATTTCTATAAACTGAGTAAAAGGAATGACACATGCGAGAAGAATTTGATTTTGATATAGCTCTGGCGGC
>JPUR01000127.1 GCA_001321835.1 Marinosulfonomonas sp. PRT-SC04 | reverse complement strand
ATAAAGTTGCATAACATTTGAACAAAACACTCTCCGGTAAACCCGGGGCGATTCAATACGGTCAAAGCCGTCGGGGTCTTGCGAGGGTGGGAAATCGGGATTGCTCATCGCCGCAGGAAACGGGCTGAGGAATGAGAAATGTCCGGCGCCTTCAATGTGGTGGTGGGTGACGGCACCCGCGTCTGGCACTTGCTCCAAGATCCGCGCCACGTGTTCCGGCGGTGTGAATGGGTCGTGTTCTGCATCATAGATCAACATCGGCGCGGTGACATCGGCCAACGAAGCCGCTGGGGTGAACCATGCGGTGGCGGGGGCCAGCAAGACCAGTGCGCGCACCCGTGCATCGGCCTGAACAGGCACCGCGCGTTTGGCGGCGTTCCAGACTTTGCCGCCGGCCACCGCCAGCGCTGTGTAGCCGCCCATCGAGTGGCCGATCACCGCCGCCTGATCGGCCAAAACCGCGCCGCGCAGGATTTCGTTTTCCACAATATCATCTAGGCACAGGCTGATGTGGCGCGGCCGCAGTTGCAGGTTGCGGGTTTTACCCTCTAGGAAATTGTCGGCGTAATTATTGCCGAAATGCTCGGGGCACAGCACGATATAGCCAGCCTCGGCCAAGGCTTCGGCCAGTGTCAGATAGCCCAGTCGATTGCCGCCTGATCCGTGCGAAATGATCACCACCGGAAATTGCCCTGCCGCGACGGACGCGTTCAGCCCTGCGGTCACACTGAAGGGAGTGACATCATAGGGACCATGCGCCTCCGCTGCCGGATACATCACAAACACCGGAAAGCCGATTTTGGCCTGATGGTCCCAGATCCGAATATGCTGACAGCCGATGTTTTTCATAACATTCCCTAAAATTGGCCCCAAAATGTAAAAAGGGCGCAGCCATCGGCCACGCCCCCTGTTTGTGTCTTGGTTGGGATTAACCGCGGGCGCGGCCAACCATTTTCCAAAGTGCTGGCAGAAGGATCGCTGCCAAGGCCAGTTTGACCGCATCACCAATCAGGAATGGTGTCAGGCCCCAAGCCAGAAGTGGTTTGTCAAAGCCGTACAGAACGCCGAGCCACAGAACGCCTGGGATGTAGATCAGTGCATTGCCAAGCAGCAGCGCTGCGGCCATTTTCACAGGGGATCTGTCCCAACCGCGTGCGGCCAGCAAACCCAAAGCCAGTGTCGCCAAAACGAAGCCAACCAGATAGCCGCCGGTGCTGCCCATCATATAGGAGATCCCGTTCAGATCAGCGGTGGATTTGGCGAACACATCAAAACCCAACATGCCGATCAGCATGTAGCCAATGATTGTCACCAGCCCCAAACGTGCGCCGTAAGCCGCACCGATTGTCAGCACAGCGAAGGTGCCCATCGACATTGGCACTGGCAGCATTGGCACCATGATTTTTGCCGAAATCGCCAATGCAGCGATTCCCGACACCACAAGAACGGCTTGTTTTGCACGCAGGGCAGTGCCCTCACTCGCGCCGAAAACCTCTGCCAAGACTGGATTTGTTGCTGATAGCGCCATGTTGTTCACTCCAATATGTATAAACTCGTCGCCTTTTTGCCCCAGCCCAGCCCTAGAGGCAAGGTAAACCTTGCTGCGATGCGGCTCGCAGACTAAGACAGGCCGCATCTGCACCCAACATAAAAGGCCTGACATGATCCCACGTTATTCCCGCCCCGAAATGGTTGCCATCTGGTCTCCCGAAACCAAATTCAAGATCTGGTACGAGATCGAGGCCCACGCCTGTGATGCGATGGCCGATCTGGGCGTGATCCCGCGCGAAAATGCCGAGGCGGTCTGGAAAGCCAAAGATGTTGAATTCGATGTGGCGCGGATTGACGAAATCGAGGCTGTGACCAAGCATGACGTGATCGCGTTTCTGACGCATTTGGCCGAGCATGTTGGCTCTGACGAGGCGCGGTTTGTGCACCAAGGCATGACCTCGTCTGATGTGCTGGACACCTGCCTAAACTTGCAGTTGGTCCGCGCGACTGATATCTTGCTGGCCGATTTGGATAAATTACTGGCGGCGCTGAAAAAACGCGCGCTTGAGCATAAACACACCGTCCGCGTTGGCCGCTCGCACGGCATCCACGCAGAACCCACCACGATGGGCCTGACATTCGCGCGTTTCTACGCCGAAATGGACCGCAACAAAGCCCGCCTTTTGGCCGTGCGTGACGAAATTTCCACTGGCGCGATTTCTGGTGCGGTCGGCACATTCGCCAACGTTGATCCACGGGTTGAGGAATACGTCTGCGAGAAACTGGGCCTGACACCAGAGCCAATTTCCACACAGGTTATTCCACGCGATCGCCACGCGATGTTCTTCGCCGTTCTCGGGGTGATCGCCTCGTCGATGGAAAACATCGTCATCGAAATTCGCCACATGCAACGCACCGAAGTGCTTGAAGGGGCCGAGTTTTTCTCGGTGGGTCAAAAGGGATCGTCAGCGATGCCACATAAGAAAAACCCGATCCTGACCGAGAACCTCACGGGTCTTGCACGGCTGGTTCGGATGGCGGTTATTCCAGCCATGGAAAACGTGGCACTGTGGCATGAGCGCGATATTTCGCACTCCTCGGTTGAGCGCACCATCGCGCCGGATGCGACCATCACCTTGGATTTTGCGCTGAACCGTCTGGCCGGTGTGATCGACAAAATGTTGATCTACCCTCAGAACATGCTGGACAACATGAACAAATTTCCGGGTCTGGTGATGTCGCAGCGGGTGCTTTTGGCGCTAACCCAAGCCGGTGTATCGCGTGAAGATGCCTATACTATGGTGCAGCGTAACGCCATGAAAGTATGGGAATTTCGCGTTGATTTTGAAACCGAACTGTTGGCCGACAAAGAGGTTGTTGCGGCGCTTGGGGTTGATGGCATCAAGGATAAATTCGACATGGAGTATCACACCAAACATGTCGATACGATCTTCAAACGGGTGTTTGGCGAATGATCCATTGCGCCACCTGACGGTGTCGCTTCGGGCGCTGCTCCCTAGCGGGGACAGCGCCTTTTTCTTGCCTGCGCCCCCGATTTAAAATTATATTTATGAAAAGAAGAAAGCGGGGGCCCGTGATTACTGAAGCGGGCGCAAAAATGGGTAAAATTATTACCTTTTTAGCGTGATTCTAAGGGATCCATTAATAGATATCTGCCAATTTGGTGCAAACCGGACCGGAGATGCACCACGTGACCCTAGCCCTGCCAACACTACCTAAGGCCGACATCGGCTTTCCGAGCACAACCATGCCCTCCACAATCAGCCGGCAGCAAAAAGCCGCGATTATTGTACGGCTGTTGTTGGCCGAGGGGGGCGAGCTGTCTTTGATGAAAATGCCCGAGGATATGCAACAAGAACTCACCATACAGATGGGCGCAATGCGCAGCGTTACCCATGAAACTGTCGATGCGGTGGTGAGTGAATTCATCTCCGAGTTGGACAGCATTGGCCTTTCATTTATCGGCGGCTTAGAGGGGGCGTTGAACACGCTCGATGGCTCAATCGACCCCAAAATGGTTGAACGAATGCGCCGCGAAGGCGGGGTCAAGCGCGCGGGGGATCCGTGGGAGCAGGTTATGAACATGGAAGCCGAGCGCCTGTTGCCGGTGTTACAAGACGAAAGCATCGAGGTGGCCGCCGTGATGCTGTCGAAGTTGAACGTTTCAAAGGCCGCTGAGTTATTAGGGATGTTGCCCGGTCCGCGCGCCCGACGCATCACCTATGCCGTCTCACAAACCAGTAGCGTGACACCAGATGCGGTGCACCGGATCGGCCAATCTCTGGCAGCTCAACTTGATAATGTACCCGTGATGGCCTTTGATGAAGGGCCCATTGAACGGGTCGGCGCCATTTTGAACTTTTCGCAAGCAAAAGTTCGCGACGACGTGCTGGCTGGCCTAGAGGAAGACGATAAGGAGTTCGCCAATCTGGTGCGCAAAGCGATCTTTACCTTTGCCAACATTCCAGCCAGGATTTCCCCGCGAGATGTGCCTAAAATCACCCGTGGGGTTGATCAAGCCGTGTTGGTAACAGCCTTGGCAGCTGCGTCTGCAGGCGACTATACGGAATCGACCGAATTCATTCTAGAAAATATTTCGAAACGTATGGCCGAAGGTATCCGCGAAGAAATGAAGGAGTTGGGCAAGGTCAAAGAGGCTGATGGAGAAGAAGCCATGAGCGCGGTTGTCGCCCAAATCCGCGAGCTGGAAGCAGCAGGCGAGGTGTTCTTTGTCGCCGCAGAAGAAGACGAGGAGGAGGCATAAAGGTCGTGAGAGTCTGGGCTTCCACTGCGTCCTAGTGGTCGTAAGCCTGATCCTAGAAGGCACACCGAGCGCAATCGCCCGAAGATCACGGTTTCCCCCTTCAGAGGAAACGCGTCGATGGTGTTGTGTTCAAGCAAGGGCAAGCTGATAGATTGCGGCGCGCTGTTGAAAATATAGGCACAGAAGCCTTTGAAACCATGTCTTAATTACGGCGCTGAGTGATCTCTGTGAACCAAAATATAAGAGACCGACGCCTATTCATTGGCTGAGCTGGGGCAGCGGCTTGAGGCGGTCAATGCCCGCGTCAGAACCATGATGCCATCGGGCATATGCACACCACAGCTTATTTCCGTGGTAATTGCGGGGGTAATAGAGTGGCAATTGGGCGCATTCGTCAATCCGGAAATACGCGGTAACATCTTGAAAAGCCAGATGAAAGAACTTGTCCGGCCTCGACGTCACATCAAGAAACTTAGGGACGCAACGCAAAAATAGCCCGATATGTTGGATGCAAAAATCTACGCCAATTGGCCACGAAAACCCAAGCGTCAGCGCACCCGTGCCGCTGCCAACACGGCACCGTGACCGGCGGCCTGCACGATAATCACACATTCATCATCACCAGATATCTGGGCTGAAAACACCAGTGGCGATGTGCCGTCCCACGTTTTTAGAACGCTCCATTCTGTCACCACATTATGATAAACAAGGTCGCGCCCCGCATTTTCGCCACGTTTGATCTGTACAGATTGGCCGCCCTTGAACCGCACCATCTGCACCACCATGTCGCCCAGCCCTTTGGCCAGTGGTTTTACGCTAATCTGAAGCTTGGCCCCCGTGCGCACAATCGAAAGATCGACGCGCGCAGGGACCGCCTGATGGGCCTTAATCAAACGGCCAACATCGGCAAATTTGGTGCCAACCACCAAATCTTGTCCCGCCACCACCATTTGCGGCGTATAGACCATGCGTTTACCGGCGGCGCGGGCGTATGCGTGCTGGCGCGCAGTGAATTTAGGCGAGGCAAAGATGTCTTTCCAACCGATGTAATCCCAGTAATCCACATGCAGCGACAGCGCGATCACATCGCCACGCTGTGCCAATTTGCCGAGGAACGCATCGGCGGGTGGACAGCTGGAGCAGCCCTGCGAGGTATAAAGTTCGACCACAACCGGCCCTGATTGTGCCGTCGCCAGCCCAGCCGTCGCCAGCCCCAGCGCCATCCATACCCCGGTTGTTAAAACTGTAATTTTCCGCATTTGATCGCTCTCTTATTGCTCATGCTTTACAATGACCTATGCCAGCGCCCAATCAATAGCCAATCAAGGTTTTGCGAGAATTCTGGCCAAATCGGTAACATCCCTGCGATATTTAATTGTGTGCAATGGTATACAGATGCGCCGTACCCTCTTGATTGCCACCTTAGAATAGGTCAAAAGCGCTATTGAAAGGGCACCTGCCCCTCTCTCCCGTTAGCCATTATGGAGCCAGCCATGACCATCATCGTCGGACAAGACAGTGCAAAAACCCGCAAAACCCTGACCGTTGGGTCGCAAAGCGTTGATTATTATTCGATCCCCGCCGCCACCGCCGCCGGTTTGGGCGACTTTTCGCGCCTGCCCGCCGCTTTGAAAGTGGTGCTGGAAAACATGCTGCGCTTTGAGGATGGCAAAACCGTCACCACCGATGACATCAAAGCCTTCGCCGAATGGGCCACCAATGGCGGCAAAAACCCGCGCGAGATTGCCTACCGTCCTGCCCGCGTTCTGATGCAGGATTTCACTGGCGTTCCGGCCGTGGTTGATCTGGCAGCGATGCGCGATGGCCTGATGGGCCTTGGCGGTGATCCGCAGAAAATTAATCCGCTAAACCCGGTTGATCTGGTGATTGACCACTCGGTGATGATTGATAATTTCGGCACTCCGCGGGCGTTTGCGATGAATGTCGAGCGTGAATATGAGCGCAACCTTGAGCGTTACACCTTCCTGAAATGGGGCCAAAACGCCTTTAACAATTTCCGCGTTGTACCGCCAGGCACTGGCATTTGCCATCAGGTCAATCTGGAATATCTGTCGCAAACCGTTTGGACGGACAAGGATCAAAACGGCAATGAGGTCGCCTATCCTGACACTTTGGTTGGCACCGACAGCCACACCACTATGGTCAACGGCTTGGCCGTTCTGGGCTGGGGTGTTGGTGGCATTGAGGCCGAAGCCGCGATGCTGGGCCAGCCGCTGTCGATGCTGATCCCCGAGGTTGTGGGTTTTGAGCTGACCGGCGAAATGGTGGAAGGCACCACCGCCACCGATCTGGTTTTGAAAGTGGTTGCACTGCTGCGCGAACAGGGCGTTGTTGGCAAATTCGTTGAATTCTACGGCGACGGTTTGAACCGCTTGCCGCTGGCGGATCGGGCCACCATCGCCAATATGGCACCGGAATATGGCGCCACCTGTGGCTTCTTCCCGATTGATGATGAAACCCTGCGCTACCTGCGGATTTCAGGCCGTGATGAAGACCGGATTGCACTGGTCGAGGCTTACGCCAAAGCCAACGGTTTCTGGCGTGATGCGGATTATAACCCCATCTACACCGACACCCTCAGCCTCGATATGAGCACCATTGTTCCCGCGATTTCCGGCCCTAAGCGCCCACAAGATTACGTGCCGCTGACCGAGGCCAAATCGGCGTTCCGCAACGAGATGGAGCAGACCTTCAAGCGGCCGATGGACAAAAAAATCCCGGTAAAAGGCGAAGATTACACCATGGAAAGCGGTAAAGTTGTGATCGCCTCGATCACCTCTTGCACCAACACCTCGAACCCCTATGTGATGATCGGCGCGGGCCTCGTGGCCAAAAAAGCCGCCGCCCTCGGCATGACCCGCAAACCTTGGGTAAAAACCTCGCTGGCGCCTGGCTCGCAAGTGGTTTCCGAATATCTTGAAGCGGCCGATTTGCAAATCCATCTCGACACCATCGGCTTTAATCTTGTGGGCTATGGCTGTGCGACCTGTATCGGCAACTCGGGCCCATTGCAGAGCGAAATCACCGATGCCATCAACGAGGGCGATCTGGTCGCCACCGCTGTGTTGTCGGGCAACCGCAACTTTGAGGGCCGCATCAGCCCAGATGTTCGCGCCAACTATCTGGCCTCGCCGCCCTTGGTGGTGATTTACGCCTTGGCCGGCACCATGGATATCGACGTCACCAAAGACCCGATCGGCCAAGACCGTGACGGCAATGATGTCTACATGAAAGACCTCTGGCCCACCACAAAAGAAGTGGCTGAGACCGTTGATCGCACCGTGACCCGCGAGGCGTTTATCAGTAAATACGCCGATGTGTTTACCGGTGACGAAAAATGGCAAGCGGTCGAGACCACCGACAGCCAGACCTATGACTGGCCCGCAAACTCGACCTACATCCAGAACCCACCATATTTCCAAAATATGTCCGCCAAACCCGGCACCATTTCCAATGTGAAAGATGCCAAAGTTCTGGCCATTCTTGGCGACATGGTCACCACCGACCACATCAGCCCTGCCGGTGGTTTCGCCGAAGATACGCCTGCCGGTCAGTACCTGATTGATCGTCAAGTGCCGGTGCGCGAGTTCAACTCTTATGGCTCACGTCGTGGCAACCACGAGATCATGATGCGCGGCACCTTTGCCAACATCCGTGTTAAAAACGAAATGCTGGACGGCGTTGAAGGCGGCTACACCATTGGGCCAGACGGCAAACAAACCTCAATCTTTGAGGCCGCGATGGCCTACCAAGAAGCGGGCACCCCGCTGGTGATCTTTGCAGGCGAGCAATACGGCGCTGGCTCCTCGCGCGATTGGGCCGCCAAAGGCACAGCACTGCTGGGCGTCAAGGCTGTGATTGCCGAAAGCTTTGAGCGTATTCACCGCTCCAATCTGGTTGGCATGGGGGTGATCCCGTTTGAATTCACCGGTGGTGACACCCGTAAAACACTGGGCCTGAAGGGCACTGAAACCGTCTCGATCAGTGGGCTTGAGGGCGACATCGTGCCGCTGTCTGAAATGCCCGCCGTGATCACCTATGCGGATGGCACCAGCAAGGAAATCTCGCTCAAGTGTCGCATCGATACTGAAATCGAGATTGAATACATCGAGCATGGTGGCGTGCTGCATTACGTGCTGCGCAATCTGGCCAAAAGCTAGGTTTTGCCCTTTAAAGCTGTGATGTTTGATATGGACGGCCTGCTGCTCGACACCGAGCGGCAGGTCGTTGCTTGTTTCAACCAAACAACCGCAGACCTTAAGCTTGAAAACATGTCCAATGTCGCCACACGGCTGATCGGTTTACGCGCCGACGCCTGCGAGGGGATCATCGAAACGGCGCTAAACGAGCAAGTTCCTATCGCCGTTTTCCACCGACATTGGCAGGCGCGAATCAAAGCCAGCCATGCACGCGGCATCCCGCTCAAAGCCGACGTGATTGAGCTTCTAGAGCGACTTCGCAGCATGGGATTGCCCTGCGCGGTTGCGACCTCGACCGACAATATGACGGCGCAAAAGCATCTAGAGATGGCAGGTATTTTACACTATTTTCAGAGTATTACTGGCGGCGATCAGGTGGAATGCGCAAAACCAGATCCCGAAATCTATCATGCCGCCGCCGCCAGCCTTGGGCTTCACCCACACGACTGTGCAGCGTTTGAAGACAGTGATCCCGGCACGATGGCCGCGATCGCATCAGGCGCCTGCACCGCACAAATCCCCGACATCAATCCGCCCGCTGAAAAAATGTTGGACCTTGGACATGCCATTGCACCAACCCTGCTGGCGGGGGCTAAATCAATCGGCCTGATCACATGACTGATCGACCGCTTCATCTCCCAGCCCTTCAATATCCAGCTGGGAAACAGTTTATTTCCAGAACATAAAAATTATATTCTGTTCCCGTTAACATTCATAAGTTAGCGTATTCGTATGATCGACCTGACCATCCCACAAGACCGGCCTAAACGCCTTGGCCTGCCAGCGCCACTTATCGAAGCTCTTGCATTCTTGCTGCTGGCTGTAACCGCCCTGCCGCTGCTTTAGTTAGGGAACCTCTGAACAACGCCCAGATTTCTGTGCTATAATTCTGGCAGGAATTACAGAGGATTTGGCCTTGAAACAGCAGAGTTTTTCATCACTTGAGCAGGCG
>JPUR01000126.1 GCA_001321835.1 Marinosulfonomonas sp. PRT-SC04 | reverse complement strand
GCCGCCAGAGCTATATCAAAATCAAATTCTTCTCGCATGTGTCATTCCTTTTACTCAGTTTACAGAAATGACACGGAATCTCTAACGCTCCCTATCGGTCACGGCATGGTGTCTTGTGGCTTCTGGTCTTCTCATCAAATCTCCCTCGCAGCGCCACATATCTGCCCAAATTATCTGCGATCCAGCCAGTGAATAATATGGAGCACGGGTAACATGAAACTACAGGTCTTTGGGTTCGCATTCATCGTGGCGTTGACCGTGGCTGGTGTGGATTATTCCATGCAGGCCCGAAAAGCCGAGATATCATTGGGTGTCAGCGGTTATGTGGACAGCATCACGGGGCGGTTTCATGCGGCGGCGGCGGCGCGGGCCTTGGAGGGGCGGCAAAGCGACGAGGTCAAGATCCATCTGCCTGAAGCGCCCGAGGGCTGGGCTCGGCGCGCGTGGGCCGAGGCCGACACCACACGACTTGAGGTGAAATCGGACGCTATGTCAAAGTGGGCTAAGCGGAGGTTGTCGATTGTAGAGTTGGCGCCGATGATGGCTGGCATGGCTGTGGCTGACGTCCTATTGGCGGGCCGAATGCAGCGCAAGGAAATCTGGGTGTACGAGCGTGGCGAGGAAATCATTGCGTTGCGCGTGGCCTATACGCGGGCGGATGCCCCAAAACGATTTCCGGGGATGGATGATAAAATTGAGGCCGCGAATACGAATGCATTGAAAATAGCAACGCCTTTTGCGCTGGTTCAGGGGGTGTTGTTCGGTCAAATCCAACCTGTTCTTGAGGGGGCTGGGCCGATTGAATATCGCGGGTTTTCAGCCAGTATGGGCAGCCAAGTGATGATTGCTGTGCGGGCTTATGCGTCAGATGAATCGATTTTGAGCTTGATGGATTTGATCAGCTTTGACGGTCTGAACGGGATGCTGGATCAGCCGCTTGACGGGGTCGGTAATGGGGCGCCTGCATTGTCGCAGGATCAGCAATTTGCGATGGCAAGGACCGTCATGGAGGCACGCCGCTTCGCGTTATTTGGCGAGGCCCCTAAGGAAGGTATGCCTGTTGCTGTCGCAGAGGTTGATGTGGCGGTGGAAGAAGAAAATAAGGTGGATTTGAGTAAAACCTTCACGACCGGATTTGAGACCGTGCGTCAGATGCCGGGCCAAAAATGTGTCCGAACATCTGGCAGTGCATTTTGTAATGGGTTCACTAATTAGACCAAACTTGCGCTGGCTCTGATCTGTGAGGGTGGTGGAGCGCTCAAGAGGTCCAGACCCATTTTGAAGCCGACCAATATCTCGAAAGATCCAAGCGCCTCTAAAGGCGGCATGATCGAGCATTGAGTGTTAATGCTATCGGTCTTGCGATGTCGTTTTTGTCTCGCAACAGTCGGGCGGTGTTTGACCTTGGGCGTCTAAATCCGGCACAACGGACCCAACATATATCTTTTGGGAGTCGTCATCATGAAAACGCATGTCAAAGCACTGGTTGTCGGGGGCGGCGCCGTCGGCACTTCGATCGCGTATCATCTGGCCAAGGCCGGTTGGGATGATGTCGTGTTGTTGGAACGCGATGAGCTGACTTCGGGGTCAACCTGGCATGCGGCCGGATTGCTGCCGCTGTTCAACATGTCGTTTGCCACCACGCACATTCACAAATATTCGGTCGAGTTCTATAAATCGCTTGAGGCCGAAACCGGTCTGAACGCGGGCTTTGCCGTGGTTGGAAATCTGCGGATGGCGCAGACCGATGCGCGGATGGACGAGTATATGCTCTATGCCTCCACCGCCGAAACCTGTGATGTTCCGTTTGAATGGTTGACGCCCGCGCAGATCAAACAGCGCTGGCCCTTGATCCGCACCGATGATCTGAAGGGCGCGCTGTACCATGCCACCGACGGTTATATTAACCCCGCCGATATGACGATGGCGATGGCCAAAGGTGCGCGGCAACGCGGTGTGGAAATTGTTCGCAAAATGCAGGTTGATGGCTATCACTGGAATGGTGATGCGTGGGAAGTGACCTGCACCAAGATGGTGGAAAAGGGTGGCAATCTGGTGCCATCGGACGAGCAAGTGATGATCACCGCCGAGCATGTGGTTACGGCGACGGGCAACCATGCGCAACGCACGGCGAAGCTGTTGGGCATCAAGATGCCAGCCATTCCCGTTGAACATCAGTTCATCGTGATGGAGCAGGATCCGGCGCTGGTGGAATATCGCAAGGATCATCCTGAACATCCGGTGATCCGTGATGCCGATGCGCAATCCTATGTACGCGAAGAACGCGGCGGCTGGATTTTAGGCATCTATGAGAAAGAAGCGCCTGCACGGTTTGAGCACGGGGTGCCGGACAGTTTCCGCGCTGATCTGTTCCCGCTGGCGTTGGATCGGATCGAAGAACAATATCTGGCGATGATCCACCGCATTCCGTCTTGCGAGGACAGTGGTCTGAAGGATGATTTCAACGGGCCAATTTGCTACACGCCAGATGGCAATCCACTGGTAGGTCCGGCTCCTGGTTTGCGCAATATGTGGCTGGCCGAGGGCTTCTCGTTTGGTATCACGGCGGCGGGCGGCACGGGGTATTATTTGGCGCAGATGATGGTCGAGGGTGAGGCCGAGATTGACATGGCGTCGCTTGACCCAAAACGGTTTGGCAGCTGGATGACCACCGAGTATGGCGCGCGTAAAAACGAAGAATGCTATGAGCATGTTTACACTTTGCACCATCCCGATGAAGAGCGTGCGGCGTGCCGTCCTTTGCGCACGGCGCCTTGTTATGAACGGATGAAAACGGCGGGTGCGCAGTTTGGCTGTGTCAATGGTTGGGAGCGTCCAAACTATTTTGCGCCCGCAGGATTTAACGATCATGACGCGCGTTCATTCAAGCGCGGCGGCTGGTGGCAGTATGCGGTCGAGGAGGCCAAAGCAATCCGTGAAGGCGTTGGGATGATTGATGCCACCGCGTTCACCAAGCACCGTGTGAAGGGGCCCGGCGCGACCGAGTTTCTGGACTGGTTCACCTGTAATAAACTGCCACGCATTGGCCGGATTAACCTGACATATGCGCTGACAGGGGCGGGCACCACGCGGACTGAATATACGATTGTGCGTGAGGGTGAGAATGAATATTACCTCGTGTCCTCGGGTGCGTTGACCGATTATGACGGTGACTTTCTACGCAAAGCGGCACAGGATAAGGCAGCTGAATTCGGCTATATCGAGGTGCAAAATGTCACCACGCAATATGGGGTGTTTGCGATTGCAGGGCCAAAATCACGCGATGTTCTGAAGAAGATCATCATTGATGCGGACCCTGAAACGGCTTTGAGAAACAAGCGGTTCCCATGGTTGGCCGCGCGGAAAATCGAGTTGGGGATGTGTCCGGTGGATGCGATCCGTGTGGCCTATACTGGCGAATTGGGTTGGGAATTGCACCACCCGATCGAGATGCAGAACTACCTGTTTGATCTGATCATGGCGGCTGGTGAAGAATACGGTCTGAAGCTGGTCGGTGCGCGAGCGCAGAACTGGTTGCGGCAGGAAAAATCATACCGTGCGTTTGGCACGGAACTTGGTCGTGATGCGACCCCGCTTGAGGCTGATCTGCCGCGGTTTGTGAACATGGACAAGGACTATCAGGGCAAGGCGGCGATGCTGGCAACCGGCATCCGGTCCAAATGCGTGACGTTGTTGATCGATGGGCCGGAAGGGGCCGATCCGTGGGGCCGCGAGGCGCTGTATGATGGCGACAAACGGATCGGGCGCTTGACCTCGGGCGGTTATTCAGTGGCGTTTGAGAAATCCATCGGCATGGGCTATGTGCCGCCGGAATTGGCCGGTGTCGGCACCAAATTAAAGGTGCGGATGTTCCGTGAGTTGTGGGATGCTGTGGTGGTTGAGGACAGTCCGTATGATCCGAAAAACGCCAGTATTCGGGTGGATGGCTAGCCTCAAAACGGGCATTGGGTTTTGTGAAACCAAGGGACCGAGGGCGCGATATCTGGCTGTGGTTGGGCCAGATTTGCACCCTCGGTGACGATGGTTGTTTGACTAGTTTCCGCGACCAAAATCAGCGCGGTTGATGATGCCGTCACTGTTGCGATCCATCATGGCGAACCATTGATCGGTGCGGGCCATGAATTCATCGCGGCTGACTTGGCCATCGCCATTGATGTCGTTAAACTCCATCGTCATGCCTTGATTTTCGTGATCTGGTCCACGGCCGCGTCCTTGCCGCTGACCGCTTGCCTCTAGTGTGGCGTGGTCATTGTCGCGGGCCTCATTGAATATGACGTAATCGCTGGCCGATAAAACCCCGTCGTCGTCTTCATCAAAGGTGAAGAAGATCTCGCCGCGCTTGGTGGTGGCCTCGGCCAAAGTGACCTGACCATCGGCATTCTCGTCCCAGTTTTCAAAGAAGTGGCCACCGGGATTGCCTTGTTGGGCGGATACGGCGGTGCCAAGAGCAATGGCGGCGGTCAGAAGCAGGATGCGTTTCATTTGATTTCCTTTACAATATTCAAAGTTTTGAATTCATATAGGTGATACGCAGTCCTGCCCTGTTTCCGTCGCGAAAGGCTGATATTTATTTCGCGGCCATTTGATCCCATGCCTCGAGGGTTTTGGCGGCATACATCAAAGCAGGTCCGCCACCCATCTGGATGTTCATCGACAACACGTCAGCCAGCTCCTCGCGGGTGCCACCGGCGCGCATCAGAGCCTCGACGTGAAAGCCGATGCAAGGCTCGCAACGCTCTGAAATCGCGATTGCCAGCGCTATAAATTCTTTGGTTTTCAGGTCCAGCGTGCCGTTGTCTTTGACGGCTTTGCTGAGGCCGCCAAAGGCTGCAGTTGTTTCAGGGATCAGTTTGTTCACTTCACGCAGCTTGGCGCGCATGTCGCGGTTTTGGTCGGTCCAGTTCATGGTGTTTCCTTATTGAGAGTAAAATGTACGTTGGCGTGATGCCGCGCGGTTGTCTTTGACCTTGGTTATATAACAGTCGGGGTTCCACGCTTGATAGTGGATGATTAGGCAAAACGATGAGGTGATAATTTCGCTATGATCTCGGGGTCCAGTTCAGGTGCTTTTTCGGTGATCAAATCTGCCACCAAACGGCTGGCAGCAGGGGCGGTTTGAAAGCCGTAGCCGCCTTGACCGCCGAGCCAGAAGAAGCTCGGATCAGCGCTGTCGCGGCCAATCACCAAGGTGCGGTCGGGGGCGAAAGTGCGCAGGCCTGCCCATGAGCTTTCGAGGCGGGTGACGGGTTCGGTGACCATGGCTTCATAGCGGGCCAATCCTTCGGCCAAAACCATGTCATCGGCCCATGCATCGTGGGCATCGACCGGCTCTTCTTCTGAGGGTGAAACGATCAATTTTCCAGCGTCGGGTTTGGCGTACCAGCTCTCATTGACCCCATCGATAAATGGCCAGTCGCGGGTGTCATGCCCGCCTGGGGCCGGGATGACCGCCATTGAACGGCGGTACGGTTGAAAACCCAGCGGCTTGATGCCTGCGAGCGTGGCGATTTGGTCAACCCATGCGCCAGCCGCGTTGATGATTAGGGCGGTCGAATGGGTTTGACCACCTGCCTCAACATCCCAGCCGGTTGGCGTTTTGGTGATGCTGGTGACGGGGGATTTGGTCAGGATTTTTGCACCGGCGCGCCGCGCATCTGCGGTGTAGTTTTGCAGTAGACGGTCAGCGTCCAGATCGTGGGCGTCGGGGCGATAGGCGGCAAAGGCGCAGGCTTCGGTGTTTAGGATTGGCAGTTTGGTTTGGGCTTCTTTCAGGCTGATTTCAGTCATGCCAAAGGTGGTGAATTCGGTGACGAAATCATCGCGCTCCTCGGCGAGGGCCAGCAGCATCATGCCACGCGGTGACAGCACGCCACCGTTGGCGGTTTGGTGGTGTTCGGCGCTGGCGTAGTTCAGGGCGCGCACCACGTCATTGCCGTAATCCTTTAGGAACATCGCAGCCGAGCGCCCCGAGGAGTGATAGCCAAGCGAGTCTTCGGTTTCAAGCAGGGTGACGGTGGCGTGTGGGGCCAGCGTGGCGGCGGCGGAGAGGCCGGCAATGCCGCCGCCAATGATGAGAATGTCGGTGTTCATAGGTCGTCGAGCCTGTCAGTTGCGGGGGGAGGAGGGGGTGTGAGAGCGGTGAGTTCTGCATAGAGTGCATCAGAAATTTGGTAGTTCAGCGCGGCCAGTGAGGGCTGTAATTGCGCCACGGTACGGGCGCTGATGATTGGGGCTGTGACGGCTGGGTGATGTGCGGCCCATGCCACTGCCAGGGTCGCGGGGGAGATGTTTTCGCGCTGTGCGATGCTGGTCAGATTGGCGGCGGCTTGGTGCATCCATTCAGGGCCATAGCGGGTGGCATAGCGTTTGTCGGTGGTCAAACGGCCTTGCTCGGAGGTGGTGTATTTGCCGGTCAGCAGCCCGCCGCCAAGTGGGGAGTAGGGCGCAACATTGAAGCCTTCCGAAGCGGCCATTGGCAAGATTTCAACCTCGGCCTGACGTTTGACGAGATTGTACATCGGCTGCAAAATTTCGATGCGGGTGCCGAAGATTTCAGCAACAGCCTGCGCTTTCATCACCTGCCATGCGGCGAAGTTAGACACGCCAATCATACCAATTTTGTCCTGCTGTTGCAGGTTGGCGAGGGTCTCGAATGTTTGCTCCAGCGGGGTGTCGCCATCCCAGCGGTGCAGATACAGCACATCAACAAAGTCCATCCCCAGCCGGGTGCGGCTTTCGTCAAAGTTGGTCAGGATGTTGGCGCAAGAGCTGCCGCCAGTGTAGCCGCATTTGGTGGCGATGATCAGCGCGTCACGCTCAGGCGCTGCGAATTGCCCCAACAGGGTTTCCGAGGCACCGTCGGTATAGAGGTGGGCGGTGTCAAAGAAGTTGATCCCAGCGGTGCGACAGGCGTCAAACATGGCGCGGCTTTGGCTCTGGTTGGCGCGGCCCCCAAACTGCATGGTGCCAAAACAAAAGCGTGAGGGCAGGCTGCCGTTCGGGCTGATCATCGAGTTTTTCATGCGGCGACTGTGGCACGGCGCTGTCAAAAGGAAAAGGCCCAGCGAGGGGCTGGACCTTTGTATATTTGTCCCTGCCACAAAGGTAGGGGGAGCATATGCAATCCCTGTTTTAGTTAAGGAACGTCGCCTTCGATGCCTTCAACATAAAATTTAAGGCCAGCCAGTGTGCCGTCGTCGGCCACTTCGCCATCCTTCAACCAGACTGAGCCGTCTTGCCTGTTCAGCGGGCCGGTGAACGGGTGGTATGTGCCAGCCGAAATGCTGTCAGCCAAGGCTTGAGCTTCGGCTTGAACGTCAGCCGGGATCTTGTCGGAGAATTCACCGATTTCGACCATGCCTTCTTTGATGCCATCCCAAGTGTCGGTGCTTTCCCATGTGCCGTCCATAACCGCGCCAACCCGAGCGATGTAGTAGGGTGCCCAGTTGTCGATGATCGAGGACAGGCGCGCGTTTGGACCGAACTGTTTCATGTCCGAGGCTTGACCAAAGGCAAGGATGCCTTTTTCTTCGGCGATGGTCATGGCAGCTGGTGAATCTGTGTGCTGCATGATCACGTCAACGCCTTGTTCGATCATCGCGGTGGCCGCATCTGCTTCTTTGGCAGGATCAAACCATGTGTAGACCCAGACGATTTTAAACTCGACATCGGGGTTCACTTTTTTGGCGTGGATATAGGCCGAGTTGATGCCGCGGATCACTTCGGGGATCGGGAAGGAAGCAATGTAGCCGATTTTGTTGGTCTTGGTCATGCGGCCAGCGATGGTGCCGATCACAGCGCGACCTTCATAAAAGCGAGCCGAGTATGTCGAGACGTTATCGGCTCGTTTATAACCAGTGGCATGTTCGAATTTAACATCTGGAAATTTGGCCGCAACCGCAAGGGTTGGGTCCATGTAACCAAAGGATGTGGTGAAGATGATGTCGTGGCCGGACAATGCCATTTGGGTCAGCACGCGTTCAGCATCAGCGCCTTCTTTTATGGATTCCACAAAGGTGGTTTCGATTTTGTCGCCGTAGGCTTCTTTAAGTGCCAGCAGGCCCTGATGGTGCTCGTAGGACCAGCCGAAATCGCCGATTGGGCCAACGTAGACAAAGCCGACTTTGGTTGTTTCCTCGGCAAAGGCTGCCGTGGTTAGACCCAGCGCCAGCGCGGCCCCGGTTAGGATGGTTTTGATAGATGTCATGTTAGTCTCCCTAGTTTGGTTCGTTCGCAGAATCGGTATGTTTCTTCTTTAAAGGTTTTGGCGCGGATTGTGTCTCTAAAAGTGCAGCGGTGACAATCGCGGCTGGCACGGCCACCACGCCAAGCCCGATGAACAGCACAAACGTTGTGAAGATCCGTCCGCCGGTGGTGATCGGAACCAGATCGCCATAGCCAACCGTGGTGAAGGAGGCCACCGCCCACCATAGGCTGATCGGGATCGAGGCAAAGGCCTCGGGTTGGGCCTCGTGTTCAAACAAATAAATGCCGACCGCGCTGACATACAGCACCAGCAATGCGAGCACGACAAAGATGATCAACTCGCCGCGAACCTCGATAAAGGCGCGGGTCAAACGGTCAAACGCGGTGGTGGTGCGAAATAGTTTTAGCAACCGCACCATTCGGATCAAACGGATGGTGCGCACCACTTGCCATTTTGATTGCAACAACGCCACTGCGGGCAGGCAAGATAGCAGATCAATGATGCCCCAAAAGCTAAACATATAGCGCAGTGGATGTTTCGAGCAGGCCAAGCGCAGGACATATTCAGTGACGAAAATCGCAAGAACAAGCACCTCGAACCAGAACAGGATCCTGTAGAGGGCAGCTGGCATCCCCGCGACAGTTTCCAGCGCAATCGCGAGTGCCGAAAGCAGGATCAACCCGTGCAAGATCAGCGCCACGCTGCGGCCGATTTGGCCGTGCTTCCCATCTAGTATTTCGATCACTTCGCGGCGTGTCACGGTTTTGGCTCCTAATGTGTGGCGTGGAAAATTCGCCCCAGTGCGGCCGGGGCATTCAGGGCGGAACGCGCTTTATTTGCCGACATGATGACCAACACCAAAATGGTGATTATATAGGGCGACATCGCAAGGTACTGCACCGGAATGGAAACGCCCGCTGTTTGCAGGTTGAACTGCAACACAGTGACGCCGCCAAACAGGTAGGCCCCCAACAAAACGCGCCATGGTTTCCAGCTGCCGAACACTACAATCGCCAGCGCGATCCAGCCAGCGCCAGCGGTCATGCCTTCGGTCCAGAGCGGCACCCGAACCAGCGACAGATACGCGCCGCCAAGCCCGGCACAGGCGCCGCCGAACATGATGGCGAGGGTGCGGATGCGCACGACTTTGTAGCCCAAAGCGTGGGCCGCATCGTGGTTTTCACCGACCGCGCGCAGGATCAATCCCATGCGGGAATATTTCAGCATCGCCCATGTGGCCGCAACCAACACCAATGCAAAGTACAGCACGGCGTCGTGTTGAAACAGGATCGGCCCAACCACCGGCAAATCGGATAAAAACGGCAGGTCCAAATGCGGCACCGACGGGGCTTTTGTGCCGGAATAATTCTTGCCGATCAGGGCGGAAAACCCCAATCCGAACAAGGTCAGCGCCAGACCCGAGGCGACCTGATTGGCCAAAAGCGCTTGGGTGAGGAAGGCGAACAACAGCGATAGAGCCGCACCTGCCGCGGCCGCTCCGATAAAGCCGAGCGTGGCGCTGCCAGTCTCGTAGGCCACGGCAAAACCGCAGACAGCACCGATGATCATCATGCCTTCGACGCCCAAATTCAGCACGCCGGATTTTTCGCAGATCAACTCGCCAAGGGCGGCGAGCAAGATCGGGGTGGCGGCGACCATCAAGGATGCCACCAGCAGGACGGGGTTGATTGCAGACAGGTCCATTACACGGCCTCCGATTTTTTAAGGCGAATGCGAAAGTTCGAAAGAACATCCATCGCCAAAAGGAAAAACAACAGCATACCCTGAAACGCCTGAATGGCGGGGGCGGGCAGGCCGAGCATCAGTTGGGCAAGGTCGCCACCGATATAGGTCAGCGCCATCAGCAGGCCCGCCAGCAAAATGCCGACCGGATGCAAACGGCCCAGAAAGGCGACGATGATCGCGGTGTAGCCATAGCCTTGGCCAAAGCTTTCGGTCAGTTGTTTGGCAGGGCCGGTGACCTCGAATAATCCGGCAACGCCTGCCAGAACACCCGCAAAACCAAAGCACAAAACGATCAGCGCATTCGGGTTCACGCCGCCAAAACGGGCCGCGCGCGGTGACTGCCCGGCCAGTGTGATCTGGTAGCCCAACAAGTGGCGGGTCAGTAAAATATAGGCATAGATCACCGCAATGAACGCGGCGACAACACCCCAGTGCATGCCGCTGCCTGCGATCAGTTCGGGGTTGGCGGTGGCTGTCAGCTCATTGAAACTGCGTGATCCGGGAAAGCCGTGGCCATCGGGATTGCGCAACAGACCGAACGACATTGCCGACAAGATATGTTCGGCGACATAGACCAGCAGCAGTGACACAAGGATTTCATTGGTGTTGAAACGGGTGCGTAAAATCGCCGGGATCATCGCCCATGCCCAACCGCCAGCAGCACCCGCGGCCACCATCAATGGAAACACATACCAGCCGCTTGCGGGGTAGAATGCAAGGCCAACGGCGGCACCGGCAATCGCGCCCATAATGTATTGCCCCTCGGCGCCGATGTTCCAAATTCCAGCCCGAAACCCAAGCGACAGACCGATCGCAATCAAGATGAGCGGCCCTGCTTTGACCAGCAGTTGTGGACGGGAATAGGCGGCGAATTGCTCGGAAAACAGCGGGTCCCAGAAAATTGTGCGAATGGCGATCACCGGATCATTACCCAGTATCGCAAACATAATTCCACCCGCAATCATCGTGGCGAGAACTGCCAAAATCGGGGTGGCGATGGTCCATGCCTTTGATGGCACCGGACGTTTTTCTAACCTAAACATGAGCGGCCTCCTCTTCATCCATTCCGCCCAGCATCAGGCCAATGTCCTCAACGCTCAGCCCTTTGGTCGAGTGCGGGCGAGTCAAACACCCCTCGTTTAGGGCGCAGAAATTATCAGAAACTTCCATCAATTCATCCAAATCCTGCGAGATCACGATCACCGCGGCACCGCCGGCCGCAAGATCCATCAAGGATTGGCGAATTTGTGCGGCAGCCGAGGCATCGACGCCCCATGTTGGTTGGTTCACCACCAACACGCGCGGGTTTTGCAACACCTCGCGGCCAATCACAAATTTCTGTAAATTGCCCCCCGATAACGCCCGGGCCACGGTGCGCGCGCCGGGGGTGCGCACGTCAAATTCCTTGATCACCCGCTTGGCAAATTTGCGGGTTTTGGCCCAATTGACAAACCCCTTCGTGACTAGATTTTTTCGGATTGCGGCGGTCAATAATGCGTTTTCAATCAGGCTCATATCTGGGGCAGCGGCGTGGCCCAGCCGTTCTTCGGGGGCTGCCAGAATGCCCAACTCGCGCCGCGCATTGGGGCCAAGATGGCCAATGTCGTTGCCATCAAACTGAATGGTTTCGGGGGTGGATGGCGCTTCGCCAGATAATGCGGCCAGCAATTCATCCTGCCCATTGCCCGCAACCCCGCCAATGCCGATGATTTCACCGGCCCGCACGGTCATGTTGACCGATTTCAGCGAGGTGCCAAACTGGGTGGTTGATGGCACCGATAAGTTGGTCACCTGCAGGACCACATCGCCCAATGTGCCTGCATCGCGCAACGGCTCATGTAGGGCCGATCCAACCATCATTTCCGCCAGCTCGCGGGCGGTTTTTTCGCGCGGGTTGCAGGTGTCGACCACCACACCGTGGCGCAAAATCGTGGCGCTGTCACAGATGTCGCGGATCTCTTCAAGCTTGTGACTGATATACAAAATCGCGGTGCCCTCGGCGGAAAGTTGGCGCAGAGTGTGGAATAAAATCTCGACCTCTTGCGGGGTCAAAACCGAAGTCGGCTCGTCCATGATCAGCAGTTTGGGTTTTTGCAGCAGACAGCGGATAATCTCAACCCGCTGACGTTCGCCTGCCGACAGATCGCCAACCAGCCGTTCAGGGTCGAGCGGCAGCCCGTAATCATGGCTGACCTTGGTGATGCGGGCCGAAAGCTCGTGGTGTTTCGGCGGATTTTCCATACCCAATGAGATGTTTTCGGCCACCGTCAGCGCCTCGAACAGCGAGAAGTGTTGGAACACCATGGCCACACCAGATGCGCGGGCGGCGCGCGGCTCAGCTGGGGTGAAGGGCTCACCCATCAGGGTCATGGTGCCGCTATCTGGGCGCACCAAGCCGTAGATCATTTTCACCAATGTGGATTTTCCAGCGCCGTTTTCGCCCAGCAATGCATGCACTTCGCCCGCATCAATGCCAAACGAAACGTTGTCGTTGGCCACCACACCGGGGTAGGCCTTGGTCAGCCCGTCGATGGTTAACAATCTATCGGTCATGTTCCCTGTCCTTGATAAATGTCCGTTGAGGATTCTAGTTCGGTTCTTTTTAGCAAGAGCGCGTGGGTGATACCAACGGCAATTGCCTGTGGTTCTTTGCCCAGATTTGGGTTGCCAATCGGGCAGGTGATGCGTTGGATGTCTGCCGCCGTGTGGCCCAGATTTTTTAGGCGGCTTTGGAAACGCGCCCATTTGGTTTTGGAACCGATCAGCCCGATAAATCCAGAGGCTTTCCCTAGCAGGCGGTGGCAGAGATCCAGATCAATAGCGTGGTCCATTGTCATGATGAAATGCTGCGCGTTGTCGGGAGCGTGTTTTGCCAGCGCCGCCATGTTTTGCGCGGTCAGGACCGTGATGTTTTGCGGCAGATCTGCGGGGATGCGCGCGGGTTCTGTATCAATCACGGTGATGTCAAAACCAGCCAGTGGGGCAAGGTTTCGCGCCAAAGCCTCGCCAACATGGCCAGCGCCAAATATCCAGATCGGTGTGGTGTTCTGGGTGATGGATTCCGCCAACCAGCCAGCCGTCAGAGTGGGCGATATCGGAGCTTTTTGGGCGGCATTAATGCGGCGTTGCAGCAGGGCAGGGATGTCGGCGCTGGCGTCATGCGCAACGGGGCGGGTGAACATTCGGGTCAGTGTTGTGGGCAGATTTTCTGCGCTGAAGCGTTCGAAAACTAGCGTCACACTGCCGCCGCAACATTGGCCAAGCGTCGGGCCAAGCGGCTGGGTGATGTGCATTGCACCGGTGCCCTGCGTCAGCATTTCGCGGGCGCGCAGGCTCGCCTGATGCTCTAATGCGCCGCCGCCGATGGTGCCCGATTGGCCGCCGTGCCAAACCTGCATGGTGGCACCGGCATCGCGCGGAGCAGAGCCTTTGGTGCTGGCGACGAGCACTCGAACCACGGCACCATGAGCCTGAATATGGGTCTCAAGATCGCTTAGGTTAAAGCTCATGCACCCGCCTGTTGACGCTTCACCGCCATCATAATGCGTTCCGGCGTGGCGGGGGCGTTCAGCGATGGATATGCCTCGCCGCACGCCGCCACCGCATCGGACAATGCCATCAACGCGGAAATCCCGTGCATAAATGGCGGCTCGCCAACGGCCTTGGAACGGTAAATCGTATCCTCGGCATTCGGGCCGTTCCACAGCGCCACGTTGAACACGTCTGGCCGATCCGAGCAGGCGGGGATTTTATAAGTCGATGGCGCGTGGGTGCGCAAACGGCCCTGATCATCCCACACCAACTCCTCCATCGTTAACCATCCAGCACCCTGGACATAAGCACCCTCAACCTGCCCAATATCCAGATCAGGATTCAGAGAGGCCCCCGCATCATGCAAAATGTCGGTGCGCAGAATGCGGTTTTCGCCGGTTAATGTGTCGATCACCACCTCAGTGACAGACGCGCCATAAGCGAAATATAAAAACGGCCGCCCGCGTCCCTTGACCCTGTCCCACTGGATTTTTGGGGTCTTGTAAAACCCGGTTGCCGACAGACTAATCCGGCCCTGATAGGCCAGCTCTGCCGCCTTGGCGAAGGTGAATTGACGCCTGCCAACCATCACTATTCCGTCAGTGAACAGCACATCAGACGGTTCTTTTCCATGCTGCTCTGCCAAAAACACGGCGATCCGGTCTCGAAGAGTTTCACAGGCGGCTTTCACAGCCATGCCGTTTAAATCCGTCCCCGTAGACGCGGCGGTGGCCGAGGTATTGGGCACCTTGGCCGTGTCCGTCGCGGTGATCTTAATGGCCTCAAGCGTCACCCCAAACACTTGGGCCGCCACTTGTGCAACCTTCTGGAACAACCCCTGTCCCATCTCGGTGCCACCATGATTCAGATGCACAGATCCATCCTGATAGATATGCACCAACGCCCCCGCCTGATTAAGGTGGGTCAATGTGAAACTGATGCCAAACTTCACCGGTGTCAGCGCGATGCCCTTTTTCAGCACCGGATTTTCAGCATTCCACTTAGCAACCGCCGCACGCCGTGCGTGATAATCAGAACGCTCAACCAGCTCATCTACCAACTCATGCAGAATGAAATCTTCAACATCCTGCCCATAAGGAGTGCTCTGAATTTCGGCCCCCTTCTTCTTTTCTAAAATATCCCCACCGGAGGTATAAAAATTCTTTTGGCGCACCAGCAACGGATCAAGCCCCAGCTCACCGGCGATATGATCCATCACCCGCTCAATCCCCAACACGCCTTGCGGCCCGCCAAACCCACGATAGGCGGTGGCCGATTGGGTGTTGGTGCGTAAACGATGGCTGGTGATGCTGATATCCGGCAGATGATAGGCGTTGTCAGAATGCAGCATCGCCCGATCCGCCACCGGCAGGCTTAAATCCTGAGACCAGCCACAGCGGGCGTATTGGGTGAACTGAATGCCGCTGATCTGACCGGCATCATCATGGCCAACAGTATACTCAATCCTGAAATCATGCCGCTTGCCAGTGATCATCATATCATCATCACGGTCATAGCGCATTTTGCAGGGCCGCCCGGCCTGGGCTGCAACCACCGCACAAGCCACGGCCAGCGCATTGCCCTGACTTTCCTTGCCACCAAAACCGCCACCCATACGCCGGATTTCCACTCGCACGGCACTCATCGGCAGGTCCAGAGAATGCGCCACCTTATGCTGAATTTCGGTCGGGTGCTGAGTGCTGGAATGCACCAACATATCACCACCCTCTTGCGGGAATACCAGCGCGGCTTGACCCTCCAAATAGAAATGCTCTTGTCCGCCCATCTCAATACTTCCGGTGAGCGAATGTTTGGCCGCGGCAATCGCCGTATCAGCCTCGCCTTTGGACCAAATCACCGGCCCGTCTTCAAATCGACTGTTGGCTGCGAGGGCTGCATCAATGGTCAGCAACGCCGGTTTTTCAGCGTAGTCAATCTTGCCCAGACGCGCAGCTTTACGCGCGGCCAGATGGCTGGTCGCCACCACCAAAAACACCGCCTGTCCAACGTAATGCACTGTGCCGGTGGCCAGCAATGGCTCATCATGGGCGGCGGGGGAAACGTCGCAATCATGTTGCAAATCATCTGCCACCAGCACTGCCACCACACCATCGGCGGCGCGTACCGCGTCCAAATTCATCGCGGTGATATCGGCATGTGCAACCGACGACAGGCCAAACGCCAGATGCAAGCAATTGGCCGGTGTCGGGATGTCGTCGATGTAGCGGGCTTGGCCGTTCACATGTAGTGGAGCGGCGTCATGTGGGCTGGATTTTCCGACCGGACCTTGGGTGTTCATGCTGTCACCTCCAGCACATTGGTCGCGATGCCTTGGCTCTCTAGGAAATAACGTGTCAGCATGTTTTGCGCCGCCTCAAGTCGATACTCAGCCGAGGCGCGCATGTCCGACATCGGTGTGTAATCTTTGGTGAATTCGGCGCGGGCAAGCGTGATTGTTTCTTCATTCCACGGCCTGCCAATCAAGGATTTCTCCACATGATCTGCGCGGTGCGGGGTGCCTGCCATACCGCCAAAGGCGATGCGGGCCTCAACGATTTCACCGGCTTTGACGCGGATCATAAAGCAACCACAGACCGCAGAAATATCCTGATCAAAGCGTTTTGTCAGCTTGTAGCATTTCAAATTATCCGCTTGGCGCGGGATACTGATGGCTTCGACAAATTCGCCCGCTTGGCGATCTTGTTTGCCGTAAGCGACAAAGTAATCCTCAAGCGGCATGTCGCGGCGTTGATCGCCACGGCGCAGGTGCAATTTGGCGCCCAACGCGATCAGAGCCGGTGGGCCGTCACCAATGGGTGATCCGTTGGCGATATTGCCGCCGATGGTGGCCGCGTTGCGGATTTGGACCGAGGAATAGCGCCGCAGCATGGCGGCAAAGGAGGGGTGGTAATCCGCCATCAGAGTCTCGAGATCGGTGATGGTCACGCCCGCGCCAATGCGGATGATGTCATCGGTCACTTCGATTTGTTTCAGATCATCGATGCCATTCAAAAAGGCAATCTGTGGCAAATCCTGCAACCGCTTTGTGACCCACAGTCCAACGTCGGTGGCCCCGCCAATCAGCGTCGCCTCGGGGTTGGCCAAATACCAGTCGGCCAGCGCGTCGGTGCTGGTTGGCATGTAGGACTCAGATGTTTCAATCATGCCTTTAAGTGCGGTCAAATCCTCGGCCATCCAAGCGGGCACTGGCGCATCTTTGGCAGCTTCGGCCGCGCGAATGATCGGCGCGTATCCGGTGCAACGGCACAGGTTGCCGGCCAATTGCTCATCGAAATTCGTGGCCCCGTTCAGGTGACCCACCGCCAGTGACACCACGATGCCCGGCGTGCAGAATCCGCATTGCGAGCCGTGATGTTTGACCATCGCGTCTTGCACCGGATGCGGGGTGCCGTCGGGGCCGCTGATGCCCTCAACGGTGCGCACGGCCTTGCCATGCAACTGCGGCAAAAGCAGGATACAAGCGTTCAGAGATTGCGCGCCATTGGCATCAGTGACCATCACAGTGCAAGCGCCGCAATCACCCTCATTGCAGCCCTCTTTGGTGCCGGTTAGGTGCTTGGTTTCACGCAGCCAATCCAGCAAGGTGCGGGTTATTGGCTGTCCTGTGACGCGCGTAGCTTCTCCGTTTAGAAGAAATACGATGTCCGACATAGTGAATTTCCGTGCCGCGTTCTTTTCCATCCCAAGGTCATAACGCAGGCCCGCCCGATGCGACGTAAAGCGGGGGTGCGACTGTTTGACCACCTTTGAACAGAACCGATACGCTGTGACAAAGCAATGAATTTATTGATTTATCACAATATATACGGTATACATATGTATACCTAAGCTGCCAGCGCATTGAGTTTTCAGGAGATCCGCATGCCGATATGCACCTTACATCATGTGCAACTGGCCATGCCTAAAGGGCAGGAGGCAGCGGCGCGAGCATTCTATCAAGGGCTGTTGGGATTGAGCGAGGTTGTGAAGCCACCGATTCTGGCCGCGCGGGGCGGTGTCTGGTTCGAGCGCGGATCGGTGCGGGTGCATCTGGGGGTTGAGCCTGACTTCAGGCCTGCCAAAAAGGCGCATCCAGCCTTTGAGGTCAAAGGGGTTGTAAAATTTCTGGAAGTTTTAGAGGCCGCAGGTGTTCGGGTTTTACGCGATGATACCCTGCCGGGGTTTGCGCGCGGCTATGTGGAAGATCCGTTCGGCAACCGGATCGAGCTGTTGGAACCGCTGACTTAGGCGCGTCGCCCCTTTTCAAAGCCCCCCGCATCAGGTTAGTTTGGCCAAATGTCAGATCCCCGATTCATACACCTGCGCGTTCACAGTCAGTACTCTCTGTTAGAGGGGGCTGTGCCGATCAAAAAAATGATGGGCCTTGTTGATAAATACAAGATGCCCGCCATCGCACTGACCGATACCAACAATATGTTTGCAGCGCTCGAATTTTCGGTCACAGCGCTGGATGCGGGGGTGCAGCCGATCGTTGGCTGTCAGGTCGATTTCACCTATGATCCGGCCGAGGTGGGTGAGAAGCCACGCGCACCGGCGGGCTTGGTTTTACTGGCGCAAAGCGAGCAGGGCTATCTGAACCTGATGAAGCTAAATTCCTGCCTGTATCTAGAGGCAGACGGGCAAGTGCCGCAGGTCTCGGCGGATGATCTGGAGAAATATTCCGGTGGCTTGATTTGTTTAACGGGCGGGCCTGAAGGTCCGTTTGGGGTGCTGCTATTGAATGCGCAACGCTCCAAAGCGCAGGTCTTGATGCAGCGTTTGGCCGCGATTTATCCAGACCGGTTGTATGTTGAGTTGCAGCGCCATCCGGGCGAAGGCGGGCAATGCACCGAGGCTGAACGCGCCTCTGAGCGGGCCTTGGTCGAGATGGCTTATGTGATGGATTTGCCGCTGGTGGCGACCAATGATGTCTATTTCCCCAAAACCGAAATGTATGAGGCACATGATGCGTTGTTGTGCATCGCCGATGGTGCCTATGTGGACCAACAAGCGCCGCGCCGCCGCCTGACGCCGCAGCATTATTTCAAATCTCAACAGGAAATGGTCACCCTGTTTGCCGACCTGCCCGAGGCGATAGCCAATACCGTTGAAATCGCCAAACGTTGTTCTTTTGCCACCTATCGCCGCGACCCGATCCTGCCAAAATTCGCCGACGACGAAGTGGTCGAATTGCGCCGCCAATCTGAGGAAGGGTTGAAGGCACGCCTTGCGGTTATTCCGCATTCCGCCGAGGTTAAGGACTATGAGGCGCGGCTGGATTTCGAGCTGGGAATCATCGAGGGGATGGGCTTTCCCGGATACTTTTTGATCGTTGCCGATTTCATTAAATATGCCATTGATAACAACATCCCAGTTGGCCCTGGGCGTGGGTCGGGTGCGGGCTCTCTGGTGGCCTATTCCCTGAAAATCACCGACCTTGATCCGCTCCGCTATAACCTTTTGTTCGAGCGGTTCTTGAACCCTGAGCGGGTTTCAATGCCTGATTTCGATATCGATTTTTGTATGGACCGGCGCGAGGAGGTGATCCGCTATGTTCAGGAAAAATATGGCCGCGATAAGGTCGGGCAAATCATCACCTTCGGGGCGCTGCTGTCCAAGGCGGCTGTGCGCGATATTGGCCGTGTTTTACAGATGCCATATGGGCAGGTGGACCGGCTGTCAAAACTGATCCCTGTTGAGGGTGTGAAACCGGTTTCGATCGAAAAAGCATTGGCGGATGAGCCACGTTTGCGTGAGGAAGCCAAGGCCGAGCCAGTGGTGGCACGGCTGTTGAATTACGGACAACAAGTTGAGGGTTTGCTTCGAAATGCCTCGACCCACGCCGCCGGTGTGGTGATTAGTGACCGGCCAATTGACGAGCTGGTGCCACTGTATCAGGATCCGCGTTCTGACATGCCGGCCACCCAATTTAACATGAAATGGGTCGAGCAGGCCGGGTTGGTGAAGTTCGATTTTCTGGGCCTAAAAACCCTGACGGTGATCCAGAATGCGCTGGATATGATAAAGCTGCGCGGTGTCGACATCGATATTGGTGCGATCCCGCTGGATGACGAAAAAACATACAAGCTCTATGCCAGCGCCAAAACTGTTGCGGTGTTTCAGGTGGAATCCAGTGGCATGATGGACGCGCTAAAGCGTATGAAGCCAAATTGCATCGAGGATATCGTGGCGCTGGTGGCGCTGTACCGCCCCGGTCCGATGGAAAATATTCCGACCTATTGTGAGGTCAAAAACGGGCTAAAAGAACGTGAGTCGGTTCACCCGTTGATCGACCACCTGCTGGAAGAAACCCAAGGCATCATTGTTTATCAGGAACAGGTGATGCAGATCGCGCAGGTAATGGCTGGATATTCCTTGGGTGGCGCTGATTTGCTGCGTCGTGCGATGGGTAAAAAGATCGCCGAGGAAATGGCCAAGGAGCGGCCCAAATTCGAAAAAGGCGCGATGGAGAATGGCGTCGACAAGAAGAAAGCCAATGAAGTTTTCGATCTGTTGGAAAAATTCGCCAACTACGGTTTTAACAAATCTCACGCCGCGGCCTATGCGGTGGTCAGCTATCAAACCGCGTGGTTGAAGGCGAACCATCCGGTTGAATTTATGGCCGGTGTAATGAATTGCGACATCCACCTGACTGACAAGTTGGGGGTGTATAAAGAAGAAATCACCAAGGGGCTGAGCCTTGAAATTGTGCTGCCCAATGTCAATGAATCCGAAGCACTTTTCAGTGTGGCGGACGGCAAGGTGGTCTACGGTCTGGGCGGTTTGAAAAATGTTGGGGTCGAGGCGATGCGCCTGATCACCGATGCCCGAGGCGATGATATTTTCGTGTCGCTGTTCGATTTCGCGCGGCGGGTTGATATGAAACGGGTTGGTAAACGGCCGCTTGAAATGCTGGCCCGCGCCGGTGCATTTGACGTGTTGGACCGCAATCGCGCCCGCGTGTTTGGTAGCCTGGAGCCATTGGTGGCCTATTCTGCGGCGATCCACGAGCAGCGCAATTCCAATCAGGTGTCATTGTTTGGCGAAGCCGGTGATGATCTGCCCGAACCGCGTCTGATCACGGTTGACGATGGGCTGCCAAACGAGCGCCTGTCAGAGGAACATAAAGCGGTCGGGTTTTACCTGTCGGGGCACCCGTTGGATGATTATATGGTGCCGTTGAAACGCCAAGGCGTGATGACGTTGACCGAGGTTGAGCGCAAAGCCGAAATGGGTGCTTGCATGGTGAAAATGGCCGGAGCGGTGGCCAGCAAGCAGGAGCGAAAATCAGCCCGCGGCAACCGCTTTGCCTTTGTGCAATTGTCGGACCCGACCGGCCTTTATGAGGTCACGGTATTTTCCGATACTTTGGAGGCTGCGGGTGACCTGCTGGAAGCCGGCACCAATGTGGTTTTGAGCGTCGAGGCGACTATGGAGGGCGAGCAATTAAAGCTGTTGGCCCGCGGCGCACAACCGATTGATAGCGTCGCCGCCGAGGCTGGAACAATGGGGTTGCGGGTATTCGTGAACTGCGCCGAGGCGGTGATTTCAGTGGCCAGCGTGTTGGAGCGCGCGGTTAAGGACGGCACTTCGCGCAGCGGCGGGCCGGTGATTTTCTGCCTGATGGATCCAGCCTTGCCAGGAGAGGTCGAGATTTCTCTGGCCAAGGATTATCCGGTCAACCCACAGATCAAAGGGGCAATCAAAAGCCTTGGCGGAGTTGTCACCGTCGAGGAATGTTAGGGGTGCGGATCGGGGCGTGTGCAATTTTATTATTGCTGCTCGCGGGCTGTTTCGGCGCCCCTGAGCTGCCGATTCTGAATGAGATGGAACTGGCTAAAAACGCGCCCGAAAGCGGGTTGATCTCGGCGGATGCCGAGGCGGTTGAAACGGTGCTGCAAGAGCCGGAACGCGTTGAGAATGTGCCTGTTTTGGAAACGGTTCCGCCCTTGCAGGTTGCGCCGGCAAAGCCACGCCGTGGATTGGCTGCGTTGTTCGGACGCCGTAATGCGGCAAAGATTGTGACGTTGCCCACCGGTTCTGACGCGCTGGCGGTCACGGATGGTGTTGTCGATGCGCCGACGGATACCGCCGAGGGCTCGAATTCTGCGGATGTTGCGAGCCAATCTGAGGCCGCCGCCCTTGCGTCCATTCCCGAAGTTAAGCCCAGAGGCTTGTTCGGGCCGCGCCGCCGCAAGCCCAGCCAGCCGAACACTGGGATGATGTTGCCGTTTGGTCAGATCGAGCTGGCTTGCGGGGTGGAAACCAAACAACTGGGCAAAGAAGTTGACCGTTTTCCCGAAGGCGGCAAAGGATACCGGCTGTATGACAGCGACCCGTCCACAACCCAGCCGCGGACACATTACATAACCGGCTTCAAAGATGGTTGCCCACGCCAGTTTACAGCTTCGCTTGCGTTGCTGGAATCACCGGTTTTTCATGAACAATTACTTTTACTTTCGAGCAGTCAGGCGCAACACTCAATGGCCACGGATAAAACCTTTCAGAAAGTTAGGGAACCTCTGAACAACGCCCAGATTTCTGTGCTATAATTCTGGCAGGAATTACAGAGGATTTGGCCTTGAAACAGCAGAGTTTTTCATCACTTGAGCAGGCG